>DAOQRI010000149.1:0-6383 GCA_035355475.1 Rhodoferax sp.
ATGTCTTCTATATGTTCCAAACCGACGGCCACGCGAATCAGGCCCTGGTCGATACCTGCAGCTTGGCGTTGCGCCTCGGTCATGCGGCCATGCGACGTGCTAGCAGGGTGTGCACACATGGTCTTGGTGTCACCCAGGTTGGTAGCAAGGGACAGGACCTGCATCGAGTCCAGCACATGGAAGGCCCGACCGCGCGCTTCGTCGGGACTGGTTGTTCTAACAGCGAACGAAAGCACCGCCCCACCAAGCCCGCCCTGCTGCGCCATGGCAAGGCGATGTTGGGGATGACTCTGAATACCGGGATAGAAAACGCGATCCACCGCCGGGTGGGCTTCCAGCCATGCGGCCAGTGCCATGGCCTGCGCCGACTGGGCACGCATGCGAATGCCCAAGGTCTCCAACCCCTTGAGCACAACCCAGGCATTGAAAGGAGCCAGCGTCATGCCACCGCTCTTGAGAACAGGCAGGAATTTCTCAGTCACCATTTGCTGGCTGGCACACAGGGCACCTGCCATCACACGGCCCTGGCCGTCCAGAAACTTGGTGCCAGAGTGCATAACAATGTCAGCGCCCAATTCAACCGGTCGCTGCAGGATGGGCGTTGCAAAACAATTGTCTACGGCCAGCACGGCACCAGCTTTGCGTGCGATATCGGCCAGGGCAGCGATGTCGCAAACCTCGGTCAGTGGATTGGTCGGCGTCTCGGCGAATAGCAATTTGGTGTTGGAGCGTACCGCGGCCTTCCAGGCATCCACATCGGTCTGCGGCACAAAGGTGCATTGCACGCCAAACTTGGCCAGATCCGAGCCAATGAGTTTGATGGTCGATCCGAACATCGACTGCGAGCACACGACATGGTCGCCCGATTGCAGCAAGCCCATGCACATCATCAGAATGGCGGACATGCCTGATGCTGTTGATATTGCAGCCTCGGTGCCTTCCATACCAGCCAGACGCTGCTCGAAACTGCTCACGGTGGGGTTGCCGTAGCGCCCGTAGGTGAAGCCTTCTTCGTCACCCGCAAAGCGGCGTGCGGCCGCCTCCGCTGTGGGCTGAACATAACCGCTGGTCAGGTAGAGGGCTTCGGAGTTTTCACCGTACTGGCTGCGATCCACCGCCGCGCGAATGGCCAGGGTATCGGGGTGCAGCCCCTGGGGCAATGTCTTGTATGTCATGGTGATGGAACCCCTCACTCGCCAGGGTTGGGCAAAGCCAGCCGGGATGTGTCTTCCTGACCTTCTTCGCCACCAACCCGGTTTTCGTTCAAACGGCTGATGTCGTCCGAAGTGATGTCACCGGTGACATAGATGCCGTCAAAACACGACGCATCAAATCCGGTGATCTTGGCGTTGAGTGAGCCAATGGCTTTCTTCATCCCCTCGACGTCCTGGTAAATCAGCGCATCGCATCCAATGATCTGGCGAATTTCTTCTACCGTGCGGTCATGCGCCACCAACTCGCTGCTGGTCGGCATGTCGATGCCATAGACGTTGGGATAGCGCACGGGCGGTGCAGCACTGGCCAGATACACCTTGCGGGCGCCCGCATCGCGCGCCATTTGAACGATCTCTTTGGAAGTGGTGCCGCGCACGATGGAGTCATCCACCAGCAATACATTGCGCCCTTTGAACTCGCTGGCGATGGCATTGAGTTTTTGGCGCACCGACTTTTTGCGTACCGATTGGCCCGGCATGATGAAGGTGCGGCCTACATAGCGGTTCTTTACAAAGCCTTCGCGGTAGGGCAAACCCAGAAGCTGCGCCAGTTGTGCGGCACTGGGGCGACTCGATTCAGGGATGGGGATAACCACATCAATCTCATTGGGAGGAACGGTTGAGATCACACGCTTGGCCAAGGTCTCGCCCAGGTTCAGCCGTGCCTGGTAGACCGAGATGTTGTCCATCACCGAATCCGGGCGTGCCAGGTATACGAACTCAAAAATGCAGGGATTCAACCGCGGATGGTCAGCACACTGCTGTGCATGCACCTTGCCACTCAGGTCAACAAAAACCGCTTCCCCTGGGTCCACATTGCGCTCGAAGTGGTAGCCGGTTCCCTCCAGCGCGACGGACTCACTGGCCAGCAATGTACTGCCATCCGCACGGCCCATGCACAGCGGGCGGATGCCAAACGGGTCGCGAAACGCGAGCACACCGTGCCCCGCAATCAGGGCGATCACCGCGTACGAGCCCTTGACCCGGCGGTGCACGTTGCGAACGGCCGCAAACAGGTCATGCGGCTGCAAAGGCAGTCCCCGTGTCGTGCGCTCGATTTCATGGGCCAGCACGTTGAGTAAAACTTCGGAGTCGCTCTCGGTATTGATATGGCGATGGTCGGTATTGAACAGTTCGGCCTTCAGCGCGTGGGCATTCGTCAGATTGCCGTTGTGCACCAGCACGATTCCGAAAGGGGCGTTCACGTAAAACGGCTGCGCTTCTTCCTCGCTAAAGGCATTGCCCGCCGTGGGGTATCGCACCTGGCCCAGCCCGCAGTTGCCGGGCAGCGAGCGCATGTTTCGGGTGCGAAACACATCGCGCACCATGCCCTTGGCTTTGTGCATGAAGAACTTGCGCTCCTGCTGGGTCACGATGCCGGCGGCATCCTGGCCGCGGTGCTGCAACAGCAGCAAGGCGTCGTAGATCAACTGGTTGACCGGCGAATGGCTGACTACGCCCACTATTCCGCACATAAATTGTTTCTCATCTAAGGTAAATACTTTCCAAATTCCTGTGGCAACATGGGCTTGAGCCCCTGCAGAGCAACTGTCGCTATGCCTGCGCCAATGGATTCCTGCCACCCGGCGCTCTTGGCCATGGGCGACATTCCGAATACGACGGTAAACGCCAGCAACAGAATCACCCCACGCACCAGGCCGAATGCAGCACCCAACACCCGGTCAACCGGCCGCAAACCCACTGCCGCCACCAATTTGCTGATCAAAAAAGCCAGCAAACCGCCCGCGAACAACGCCAGGACAAACACCAGCACGAATCCCGCCGCATAGCGCACTACCTCTGTCGCCTGGGCCAGCGGCAGCCACTGGGCGGCCGTTGGCGCAAACCACTGTGCCAGAACAAAGGCCGCGATCCAGTTGGCCACCGAGAGCAACTCGTACACCAGGCCACGCCATGCTCCCACGACCAGTGAAATCAGCAACACCGCCAAAAATATCCAGTCCAGCGTGGCCATGCGACTTGTACAGGTGCCTACAGTTCCAGAATCGATGCGGGCAAGTCCAGCTTCTTGATTTTTTCAGCCACCTTATCTGCAGCCGCCTTGGTTTCAAAAGGTCCCACGCGCACCCGAATGCGTTTGCCCTCCTTGGGTTGAACCACCTGGGTATAGGTCTTCAAACCGGCTTTTTCCAACTTGGCGCGCGCTTCCTGCGCTTTTGCCGCTTCCGCGTATGCGCCTATCTGCACCACAAAGCGACCCGCGACTGGCGCGGACGCTGCGGATTCAACCGTCTTGCCCTCCAGCAGCGCCTGCGCCTTTGCGCCATCGTTGCTGCGCGGCAAGGCCTTATCGACGGGTTTCTCGGCAGGCTTTTCAACGGGCTTGTCTGCAGGCTTTTCGGCCACTTTCTCAACGGCCTTTTCAGGCGCTTTGTCTGCCGGTTTGCTTTCCGGCTTGACCACTGCCTTTGCGACGGGTGCGACGGGCGCAGATGCGGGTTCGACCGCCTTTGTTCCGGCCTCAGTCTCCACAATCACTTGCGATGCAGGCGTTGACGGACGCGCGGTTGTCAACGGTTTGATGGTGTTCTTGTCCGGAATTTCGATGGGAATATCCACAGAAATAGGCCGTGGCTGGCTGTCAAACAGCAGGGGAAAACCAATCACACCCAGGATAACGAGTACCGACGCACCAATCAGCCGGTGCCGCGCGCGGGTGCGCATGGCCTCCACGCTCTCGGCCGCAGGGGCCGGGGCGGTTTGCTCGTCACCACCCTTGCGAAATTTAAAAAATGCCATGGATAAGGTGATTCAGGAATTCAGGTGTTTGGCCAACAGCCGGGGAACGCCGTGCACCAGCACGCCACCCACGGTGTAGAACGATCCAAAGACCACGATTCTATCAGTGGGGTCTGCGGCATCTATGGCCGCCTGCAGCGCCTGCATGGGGTCGCCAAATGCGGCAGCATGGGTGTCTTTGCGCTGGTTTTTCCCCTGCCACTGCGCCATCAGGTCGCTCGCTTTGGCTGCACGCGCCAGCGGTAAATCGGTGAAATACCAGCGATCCATCAGCGGGTTGACTTTGGCCAGCATGGCGGCCAGATCCTTGTCGGCCATCGCACCAAACACCGCGTGGGTAGTTGGGTAATAGCCCATGGCATCCAGGTTGGCGGCCAGCGCCGCCACCGAGTGCGGGTTGTGTGCGACATCGAGCACCAGCGTGGGCTGGCCCGGAATGATCTGGAAGCGCCCCGGCAGTTCTACAAACGCCAGACCGTTGCGCACCGCCTGGGCGGTGACGGGCAGGCGCTGGCGCAACGCAGCCAGCGCAGCCAAAACCCCGGCCGCATTGACCAGTTGGTTGGCCCCGCGCAGCGCCGGGTAAGCCAACCCGCTGTAGCGCCGCCCGCGCCCGGCCCAGCCCCACTGCTGCTTATCACCGGATACGTTGAAATCGCGTCCCACCAGCCAGATATCGGCATCAATTTCGCGCGCGTGGTCCAGCAGCGACTGGGGCGGAACCGGGTCGCTCACGATCACCGGCTTGCCGGTTCGCATGATGCCGGCTTTCTCAAAACCAATGCTCTCGCGGTCCGGCCCCAGGATTTCGGTGTGGTCCAGGTCAATGCTGGTGATGATGGCGCAGTCCGCGTCGATGATGTTGGTGGAGTCCAGGCGGCCGCCCAGCCCCACTTCCAGAATGACGACGTCCAGCTTGCTGCGCATCATCACTTCAAAAATGGCCAGCATCGAGAATTCAAAGTAACTCAACGAAATTTCAGGGCCATTTTGGCCTCTAGCCCTCTCCACTGCTGCGAAGCCAGCTATCAAAGTAGTAGCATCCACCGACTGACCCAGCAGCCGCAGGCGCTCTTCAAAGTGCACCAGGTGGGGCGATGTAAAGAGGCCGGTGCGGTATCCGGATTGCCCCAGGATGGATTCCAGCATGGCACAGGTAGAGCCCTTGCCATTCGTGCCCGCCACGGTAATCACCGGGCAGTCAAAGCGGATGCCCATGCGCTGGGCGACGGTGCGTACGCGCTCCAGGCCCATGTCAATGGCAGTGGGGTGCAGGCGCTCGCAGTGCGCCAGCCAGTCGTCGAGGGTGTTCAGTGCTTCCATACTGCCGCTGATTGTCGCGCACCGGCGCGAGCGGCAATGGCACTACATCAAGGTGAATTTTTCAGTCGATTCGTTGTAGCGCACCCAGGCATACCAGGCCAATAGCAACCCAGCCGACACCGCAAAGGCAAGCCCCCAGCTGGAAAACATATCGGGCATGAAGGCCTGAAACCCGAGTTGGGTGCGCTCAAAGGGCTCGTTGCTGTCCTCATCCACGGCGCTCAGGCCCCACTTTTTGAGCAGCGCGCTGGCGGTGGAGCCGCTCCAGGCAAAGAAGAACATCGCCACCCACAGCTTGACGTGCCCTTCGCCCATGCGCCACAGCGACCCCGAGGCGCAGCCACCGGCAAAAATCATTCCGATGCCAAAAATAACGCCACCCACCAGCGAACCGATCCAGAACGTGGCCGGAATCGCGATGTAGGGATCAATCACCTTTTTCTGGAACAGCAAGGCAGCAATGGGCATGCCAATGGCCAGCGCCAGAATGACGGCCTTGGTCATTTCGCCTTCCGCCGTCACAAACGGCTCGCGAAAGGCGCGCGCAAAACACAGGCGCGAGCGGTGCAGGATGAAGCCAATCGCAAACCCGGCCAGCACGATGGGCGCGCGGTACACCAGCGGTGCGCTGCCCGAATACAGCCACACCAGCGCCAACACCAGTGCACCCAGCGCCACGATCCAACCCAACAACGGGTACAACGCAACCAGCGCAGCGGGCACATTCAGGGCCGGGGGTGCCCTGGTACCCCACTCGATGTTTTCCAAAGTCCAGTACAGCATTTTGAAGCCAATGGCGGCGCCTGCCAGCAGGCCCACCCACATCGCCCACCCGGCCGGCGACGCGTGCAGCACCGGGTTGAAAAAACCGCCGGTGGTGCAGCCCCCGGCCAACGCGGCCCCGATGCCCAGCAGGGTGCCGCCCAGCAAGGCCCACAGATACTCGATTTTGGGTGGGCGCAGTGGAGAAAACTGGCGCGACAGCAGTGCCGCACAAAAGGCACCCAGAACCAGCATGATGTTCATCAACGACATGCTGTGCATCCACAGCGGCATGCGCTCAGCCTGCAGGCCCAGCACCGGCCC
>DAOQRI010000150.1:0-6381 GCA_035355475.1 Rhodoferax sp.
ACCACCATGCGGCGCTGCAGATCGTAGACCGGTGGGTTGGTAATGCTGCCACTTTTAGCGCCACAAATCTCCAGCAAGGTGTGGTCGTTGGCATCGCTGAGTGACACGCGGATCAACCGGTTGGGTGTGGGGTTGATTCCGGCGCCTACCATCCGGAACCGGTAGCGGTGCCGTCCGTTGTCCATGAACCAGGCATGTTGTCCATCCAGCACCACATCCCAGCCATAGGTCTGGCTACTCTTGCCAATGTAGTCAAAGCTCCAGGTGGCATCGAACTCCAGAGCGGATTTTGTTTCGGACCAGATGTATCGAAAGATCGAGCGAATCCCCACGACGTAAACCGTGTTGCCCATAGCGCTCAGGCGCGCGACGGAGGGCTCAGGGCAATCCACATCGTTGCACGCACGCGTGAGTGTTTCAGGGTGTACAACTGTCAGCAGCGCATGTTCCTTGTCAGAAAGATTCTTGGTGACGATGAGGCCATTGTCCAGAATGACAAACGAGTTGTAGGCCGCATGGATGGGCAATTGCATCTGCCCCAGCGGCATGCAGTCGCGGTCCAGCCGGTGCAGGTATCGGCCATAGACCAGATACAGATCACCGTTCGCATGCACGGCCATGCCACCAGGCCACATGGGACCCCCGGCCAGTCGCGGTGATCGGGCAACGGCTTGCAGGGAAATGGGGTCGATTTTTTCCACACACGCGGTGGTGGGTAGCCCAATCTGCGCGCGCAGGGCCGAATGCAGCATCAGGTACACCTCACCCGGCGCGCCCAATACGGTCATGGTCGACATCAGTGTGTCGCGCGTGACGCAATGCAGGCGCTCACCCGGTTGCCGAGCCAGACCACTTGCAGCGCCGCGTCCGGCGATCGCCTTCTGTAGCCGTTGCGGCCCACCATCCTCGGCGGGCCATGGTGATTGAAAATAGCCGAAAGCCCTCATGAAGTAGGCGCTAGGCGCTTCTTTTTCAATAGCAAATAAATGGAAGCCAGGAGCGCCGCCAGTACCAAACCGGTTGGTCCATAGGTAGGCAGCCAGTAGTTGTAAATCCCGTTGATCAGCACGGCTCGGCTTGGGCTGTAGCTTGACGGCATGGGCAGTACGCCATGCGCCTTTTCATAGGCCAGGTAGTCCTGCTGCATCGCGTTGAAGCGCTCCGGCATCTCGCCTTGCAGGTCATGCGTTTCGCCCGGGTCTCTTTGAATATCGTAAAGGTGCCATTGCCCATCGCCCACCGGCGGGTCGTTCTTGGCGAGTTTGTAGTCACCCTTGAATAACGCCTTGTTACCCGAAAGTTCGTAGCCCAGTGGCTCGTTGGGGCTGCGCACGCTTTGCGCATCACCTTTGACCAAGGAGACCAGACTCTTTCCCGTCAGGGGTTCAATCGCCTGGCCCTGGTATTGACTTCCGGGGTGCGGGACCGCCGCCAGTTCCAGCAGGGTAGGGGGAATGTCCGTCACGTGGGTCAATGCTTGGGCAATCTGGTTACTGCGCCCGCCCGCAACGCCCGCAATGACCAGGGGCACGCGAATGCCGCCTTCGGCTGCGTAAAATTTGTATCCCGTGAGAGGGGATACCGACGCGCTGGCCCAACTCGGGCCTGGAATGCCATAGCCACCTTTGCCGCCAAGCCGGTTTATATCTTGCGAGTACTGCGTCCACAACCACGGTTGCGCATCCCTGTAGTCACTGCCTTCGGCCCCGTTGTCTGACAGGAATACAAATACGGTGTTGTCAAACTCGCCGGTAGACTTGAGGTGGGCAATGAATCGGCCCACTTCATGGTCCATTGCCTCTGCCATGGCGGCATAGATTTCCATCTCGCGCTGCTGATAGAGCTTGTCTCCCTCACTCAAAGCATTCCAGTCACCGGTGGTGCGCATGCGCACCATCTTGGTGTCCGCAGGAATGAGACCCAGGGCCGCTGCGCTCTTGCGACGTTGCTCGCGTAATACATCCCAACCATCCTTGTACGTGCCACGGTACTTGTCAATGAAGGCTTGTGGGGCCTGAATTGGCACATGGTTAGCCTGAAAGCCCAGGTAGGCAAAAAAAGGCTTGCCTTTGCCAGCCGCTTCATCGGCCTTCAAGTACGCCAGCATGCGGTCCACGAAGTAGGTGGATGAGTAAAACTCAGCGGGCATGTTGGCCGGCTTGCCGTCTTCAAACCACTCCACTGTGGCAGCGTGTGGCAGGTAGCGTTGCGTGGGTACCCAGTTGTCTGAGCCCGTGTCACCCTGGACGATGGATCGGTCAAAGCCACGCCGGTTGGGCAGGTTGTGGGGCTCTGAGCCTACGTTCCATTTGCCGGTGATGTAGGTGCGATAACCGTTGTCCTGCAGTAACGTTGCTACCGTGACCACGTTCCTCGACATCGAACCCAGGTAGCCTGGTTGGCCCAGATGCTCGCGCGGCATAGCCTCGCGCAGGTTGCCCACTCCATTGCGGTGGTTGTCGACCCCTGTGAGCAGCATGGAGCGCGTGGGTGAGCACGAAGCTGCCGCGTGAAAATTGGTAAAGCGCGTTCCACGCAACGCCAGTGCATCAATGTGGGGCGTTGCAATTTCCCCGCCAAACGCACCCACATCGGTAAAGCCCCAATCGTCAGCAACCAGCACCACAATATTGGGTCGCCCCGACGGGTCGCCTTGTGCCTTTCCTGGAGTTGCCGCGACGGATTGACCGCCCACACTCAGCGTCATTGCAAGCCATGCCGCCAGGCACTTCCAATTGTTGTGCCGAACAGTACGGGACGTAAAATTCAGGCAATGGCCAACAAACCGCAATCTCCATCGAGCACCCGCAAGCAAGTTGAGCAGGGGTCTTTGCAGCTCCCAACTTCTGCCCGGTTGACGCGTGATGACTGGCTTGACGCTGCGTTTCGTGCCGCCATTGAAGGCGGATTCAGCGCAGTGCGGGTCCTGTCTCTGGCCAATACCCTGGGTGTGAGTCGCGGCAGTTTTTATTGGCACTTCACCGACCACGCCGATCTTGTCAGCGCCTTGATTGACCGTTGGCATCAGCGCGCTCTTGCGATGGGTCAGGGAGAGAAGCTTGCTGAACCGTGCGACCCGACTTCGGGAATCCTTCGCATACTGGACAGCGCAATCGCCCATTCGGTAGAAGACCGGGAGCATGACCGCTTTGAGCAAGCTTTGCGCAGTCAGGCCAGTAAAGACAGCGCGGTGGCTGCTTTGCTTGAAAGCGTGGACCGGGCGCGTCTGCAACTGGTTTACTCGCACTATTTTCAGTTGGTCAATGATGTTGAAACGGCCCGTGAACTGGCCGCCTTGTTTTATCTTGCTGTCGTTGGTAGCCATGAAGCGCTCAACCGTCCATCCGCCAGCGTCAAAGTATCAGACTACCTGAAGACAATCATCGCCCGCCATTTGGTTCATGCAGTTGCACCTACCAGGCCTTGATAAACCGAAACTGAAATGATTCGGAAACCAACGCATTCTGGCTTCCAAAGTTTCGGCTGAAGTGCAGATTGAACCCAGCGTCCTTACCTGGCAGCTTGTACGACAGGAATGGACCAAAACCATAGTTCTTATAGCGGTTGCCGCCTGACGTGGCGCCAGATCCCGAATCGTCACTGACTTGCTGGATCGCCAACAGGTTGGCGCCGAAGGCCCATTTGCCTGTGACTTTGCTGATGGCAGCCTCGGTGTAGACAAAGTCGCCACTGCGGTAGTCGGTATCCAGATTGGACGAGTTGACGCCATAGGACAAACGCCCAGCCACCGTTACGCCGGAATCCCAGTTGGAGTCCGTATGGTTGGGGTTGAGTGAATAGGTTACCGCCACACCGGGGCGCAAGGTGTAGAAATTGCCGAAGCCGGGGTTTGGACCCCGTGTCTTGTCATACGAACCGGTTGGGATAAACAGCGATACGCCGGCGGCCACTTTCAGTCGATTCTCATGGCGCACCCACACTGCTGTCAGCTCGGTGTCTCCAAGGCCCGATACGTTGAGGTTCTCACTGGTGTTGCGCGCAATCAGGCCCGATTGAACGGTGTAGTTGGCAGTGTTGGCAATCGTCGTTACTGCACCCAAGACCTGGGGTGGCAATGCCGCTCCAGGCACCGGTGAAACGGTGCCAGCGGGTTGCGTTGCGAAGAAGGTGCGGTTGATGGAGATCAGGGGTACGTTGGCGGCAAACGCGAAACGACCACCGGCAAAGGTGTCCTCTGTCATGTATCCGCCCATCAGATTGACCTGCGTCTGTGCCTGATCAAATCGGATGCTGCCGGGTGCCACATTGAGTGTGTAGGTGCCATCGGGAATTGGCAATCCGGCCTTGGAGTTGGTCGGTAGCGCAATGGCACGTCCCGCCACCGTTACGTCGTCGCCGTTGTTGTCGGCAATTCGGTAGATGTGGACATACGTGGTGACGGCAGTGCCGAAGAAGCCCGGGTTGTCTGCTCCTGCAGCAATCTCTCCACCAAATGCGCCTATCGGCGACTGGCGCGTCTTGTACCCCTCACTGGCATAGACACCCGAGGCGGCTACAAGAAGTGCCAAGCAGGATGTGGCATGCAAAACAGCGCGGGGACTGTAGTGGGAGGCGGGGCTTTTCATATCGGTTGTCTCCAAAGTGGAGGCCAGTCTAGTTCCTCCATACACTACTGTCTTTTAGGGTTTACGCTATTTCCTGCCGAATCCATTCAATAGATGGGTTGGTATTTGCGAATCGCGGCCTTGACCTGATCGGTCAGCGCAAAACCGGTGCCAAACTTCTGCGCCAGTTCGGCCGCACGCGCCTCGAAGGCCTCAATGCCCATGCCATAGATGAACTGCATGGCGCCTCCGGTCCATGCCGGGAAACCAATGCCGAAGATCGAGCCAATGTTGGCATCGTGCACCGTGGTCAGCACGTTCTCGGACAGGCAGCGCGCGGTCTCCACTGCCTGCCGGAATAGCAGGCGGTCCTTCAGATCGGTGATAGTCCACTGGGCATCGGCTTTCTCAAATAGGGGCTTGAGCTGCGGCCACAGGAATTTCTTGGCGCCCTTCTCGGTGGGGTATTCGTAGAAGCCGCCACCCGCCGCGCGCCCGGCGCGACCGAGTTCGGTCACCATGCGCCGCGCCAGAGCTTCGCCAGGCGACGGTGTGTAAGTCTTGCCTTCGGCAGCGTAATCGGCCTGGGTTTGGTCCATGACGTGCACGCTAAGCGACAGCGAGGTCTCATCAATCACAGCCAGCGGGCCAACCGGCATGCCACACTGAATGCCGGCGTTCTCAATCGCTGCGGCGGGGATGCCTTCACCCAGCATCGCGATGCCTTCCATCACAAAGGTGCCAAACACGCGGCTGGTGAAGAAGCCGCGCGAGTCGTTGACGACGATGGGCATCTTGCCAATGGCCTGCACATAGTCATAGGCGCGGGCCACGGTCTCGTCATCGGTCTGTTTGCCGCGGATGATTTCCACCAACTGCATCTTGTCCACCGGGCTGAAGAAGTGGATGCCGATGAATTTATCCGGCGCGGCGCTGGCCGTGGCCAAGCCGGTGATGGGCAGCGTGGAGGTGTTGGAAGCAAAGAAGCCACCCGCGGCAAGCATGGGCTCGGATTCCTTGGTGACCTTGGCCTTGAGTTCGCGGTTCTCAAACACAGCCTCGATGATCAGGTCGCAGCCCTGCAAGTCTTCTGCCTTGGCGGTAGGCTGTATGCGGGCCAGGATTTCGGCTTGTTTGTCCGCCGTCATGCGGCCCTTGTCCACGCGGCCCTGGGTGATCTTGGCGGTGTAGCTCTTGCCCAGGTCAGCCTTTTCCTGGCTCACATCTTTCAGTACCGTGGCAATGCCTTTGCTGGCCTGCGAGTAGGCAATGCCGGCACCCATCATGCCTGCGCCCAGCAGGCCGACCTTGGCAGGCTTGAAGCGGGGCACGTCCTTGGGCCGGCTCTGGCCGCCTTTGATGGCGTTGAGGTTGAAAAAGAAGGTGTTGATCATGGCCTTGGCATTCGTCCCGGTCATGAGCGTGGCCAGCGCGCGGCTTTCCAGGCGCAACGCAGTCTCGATGTCCACCTGCAGCCCCTCCACCATGCAGGCCATGATGGCTTCTGGCGCCGGATACAGGCCACGGGTCTGCTTCTTGATCATGGCCGGGGCCACGACCAGCATCTGGGCGACGGCGGGCGAGGAGGGTAGCCCGCCGGGCACCTTGTAGCCCTTGGCTTCCCAGGGGTGCTGGGCGGTTGGGTTGGCTGCGATCCAGGCCAGGGCGCGGGTCTTCATTTCAGTGGCGGCGTTGTCACCGGGCGCGACCAGGTCGTGTACCAGGCCCAGGCCCTTGGCATCTGCGGGGCTGAATAGCTTCCCCTCAACCAAATAGGGCTGGGCGCCCATCAGGCCCAGGTGGCGTGTCATCTTGG
>DAOQRI010000151.1:0-6318 GCA_035355475.1 Rhodoferax sp.
CGCCAGCACGTTGTCAATGCCAAACACCACATCAGCCACCGGGTTGGCGCGGGTGAGGATGAGCTTGTTGAGCATCTCTCCCGCATCACCAGCCTTGGTAACTCGCAGCGTGACACCCGCCTCTTTTTCAAACTGCGCCAGCAGGGGTTTTGGGAGCGAAAAAGAGGCATGGGTCAGCACCCGCAGCTCGGCCGCGCAGGCCAAACCCACACCACAGACTGCCATCAAGAGCCCAGCGCGCAGCCATGCGCCAGGGCGCAACAGAAAACGCATGAAAACAGGGGGGAGTAAATGCAACAAACGCGGTCTTTCAGGTGGCGGCCACCGGGCCAGGCAGTCGTGGGCGCATTCTATTCGGCCGCCCGGCGATACTACAGGCTGTCGTGACCTAGCCAGCCTCTTTCCATGCGACCCAAAAAAGCCAAGGGCTCCGCCCGCAGACTCCTGACACTGTTGACCCTGCTGCCAATGGCGGTTCTCACACTGGGCATTCTCTACATGCTAGGCATGAACTACCTGGAGGGCCAGCCCCGCACCTTCCTGCAAGGCCTGCAGTGGGCGTCTGAGACCATGACCAACACCGGCTACGGGGCCGACAACCGCTGGAACCACCCGGTGATGGCGACGTTTGTCATCGTCACCCCATTCATTGGCCAGTTTCTGGTCTTCCTGATCTTTCCGGTGCTGGTGCTGCCCTACTTTGAAGAAAAGTTTGAAGTCCGCCTGCAGCACGAACTGCCCCCCATGGCGGGCAAGGTGCTCTTCTACCGCTACGGCCCGGCCATTGAATCGGTGGTGGTGGAGTTTGATGCGGCCAGCAGCCCCTTTGTCATCCTGGAAGAGGACGCGGTGCTGGCCCGCAGCCTGCGCGACCGGGGCTACAACGTGGTGTTTGGCAAGATGGGCGAAGACCCATCTGTCATCGGCCGCATCCACGAAGCGCGCGCCATTGTGGTGAACGCGGGCGACCATGCCAATGCAACCTGCACCCTGCTGGCGCGCGAACACGGCTTTGCAGGCCCGCTGTATGCGCTGGCTGACGACCCCATCTACCGCGCACCCATGGTGCAAATCGGCGCCACCGAAGTGTTCACCCCGGCCCACGTGCTGGGCGCAGCCCTGGCCTCGCGCGCCAGCACCCGTATCAGCCCGCCGGCCGAAGGCATGCACCTGCTGGGCACCCAGGTGGGCATGGCCGAGTTTCGGGTGCGCGCGGGCAGCCCGCTGGCCGGCAAGCGATTGGGCGACCTGCATTTGCGTGAGCAGCATGGCGTATCGGTCATCGGCCAATGGCTGGGGGGGGTGTTCACCACATCCAAGGGGCCGGAGACGATGGTGGAGCCTGGCGCCATCCTGGTGGTAGTGGGCG
Organism: Rhodoferax sp.; assembly: GCA_035355475.1. Classification (GTDB taxonomy): domain Bacteria; phylum Pseudomonadota; class Gammaproteobacteria; order Burkholderiales; family Burkholderiaceae_C; genus Allorhodoferax. Next base: position 1,370 of record DAOQRI010000151.1, read on the forward strand.
GGCCCGCCAAGCTGGAAGCGGTGGAGCGCATGGCCATGCCGATTCGCCGCGCCGGGCCGATTGTGGTGGCCGGCTTTGGCGCCGTCGGACAGAAGGTGATTGAAATGCTGCAGGACGCCGGTGAAACCTGCACCGTGATTGACCGCACAGCCGCACCTGGCGTGGACGTGGTGGGCAGCGTGCTGGAGTGGTCCAGTCTGGACAAAGCCCGGGTGCGCGAGGCCAGCGCGGTGATCCTGGCGCTGAGCGACGACAGCGAATCGGTCTTTGCCACGGCCGTGGTGCGCGACTACGCGCCCGAAGTTCCGCTCATCGTGCGCGTGCTGCGCACCCCAAACACGGCGCGGCTGTACCGCTCGGGCGCCGACTTTGCCATTTCAGTGGGTCAGGTGGCGGGACAGATTCTGGCCTACCACTTGTTAGGGGAGCAGACCATCCATGTGGAGAACCGCGTGAAGTTCATCCGCGTGACCGCCGCCAACCTGGTGGGCGAGCACCCCTGGCGCTGCGAGGTGCTGGAGCGCACCGGCGCCAAGATTGTGGCCGTGGAGCGCGAGCGCGAGGTGCTGGTGGAGTTTGGCGACGGCTTTGCGCTGCGCGCCGACGACACACTGTTTGTCTGCGGCTCGGTCAACAGCCTGGAGCGCTACCAGCGGGAATTTCTGGCCCGCAATGCGCCCGAGGGGCGGGCTTGACGGTCTTGCGGGATTGCTATGACTCTGATAGCTACCTGCGTATATTCCACGGTGGCTAGAGGCCAATTTGGCTTGTAATTTTAACAGTCAGGATCACGCAGAATTGAGCAGGGATCCGATCAGCATATCGGCTCCCTGCCTCGTCTTATTTCACGCTATAGCTGGCAATGGCCTTGGGAAACTTGAAGGTGTACAGGCGAGTCGGTCGCTCCGTCGTGCTGCCGGGCGCCACGCGCACGGCAGCCGCCGGGCACACCTTGGCGCCGTTGTTCACCAACTTGCCGTTCTCCGTCAGGCAATTCGTCACGTCGCCGCTCACGGCCACGCCCTGTGCGTCAAACAGCGCGGGGGTGACGCCGAAGTCGTTGTCGTTGATCAGCGCAATCGTGTCGCCATTCACCACGGTGAGGCCTTCAGCCTTCTCCGCCAGCCAGCCCGCTTCGTTGAGTTGCAGCAGCAGGGTGCGCTTGAGCGGCACCACCTTGGTCCAGTCGGCACCCTTGACGGACTTGGCCGTGGCACTGCTGGCTTCCAGCTCGGCACCCAGGGCATTGATGTCGGTCGCGTCAGTGGGAATCTCTACCAGCATGATCTTGTTGACCAACACCCCAGCAGCGTTCACGCCCTGCTCGATGGCCAGGAACTTGCCGGGCGCGACATAGGCGATATCGCCCATCTTGGCCTGCCCGGTGTCGGACTTGGACCAGTCGGACTTGCTCAAGGGAAAGGCATAGGTCTTGGTGGCGCCAGTGGCGGGGTTTAGCACCAGCCAGCGCAGGAACAGCGCGGTTTTGCTGACCGACACCGACGTGCCGTCATCCACCGTCACCTTGGCGTCCAGCGGACTTTGCACCAGGCCGTGCAGTTCGCCTGCGGCGTCCATGGCCAGACCTTCCATGCCGCGGTTGGCGCGGCGCAGGTTCAACACGGCAGGCAACACCGGCTTGCTGGCGGTGCTACCGGCGATGGCCGGGGCAAAGCGATCTTCGATCTTGCCTGTGGTGGCATCCACCTTGATGATGAAGGGGCCGTACTCGTCGGAGATGTAGAGCTTGTTATTGGCTTTGTCAAACACGATGCCTTCGGGGTCCAGGCCCATGGGGTCGCCGGTGAGTGCCTGAAGCGCCTCATTCAACGCCACTTCGGCCGACGAACCAGGGGTTCCAACCGGCAGGGGCAGGCCGGTGAGCTTGCCGCCTTTCTCGTTGAGCATCGGCGTGATGCTGGTCACTGTGGCCACACCATTGGCCAGGCGCAGCACACCAAATGTGGGCGCAAAGCCCGGTGCCGGGAACACCTTGGTGCCATAGGTACTGCCACCCACCGCGATGTTGGGGCCATCGGCATTGGAGCCGCGGTCGGTCAGCACATAAAAGTCGATGCTGCCGTCGCTGTTGATGGACTTGAGCGCCATCGCCGAGCCCACGGCCAGAGGGAAGCCTTTGGGAAAGGCCGCCTTCAATTCGGCACTGGTTCCCTCGTAGGGCACATTCATGCTGGCGGGCACGTTGACGCGGTGCTTGCTCACCACCACGTCGCCACCGCTGATGGCTTCTTTTGTGGTAGTAACGCTGCGACCCAAGGCCGCCAGGCTGCTCTCAAAGCTTTCGCGCGCCAAACCGCGCGCCACGGGCGTGGTGCCCAGCACGGTTTTCAACGCCGCTTCAAATTGGGTGCCGTCTGTCGCGTCGGGTTTGACCGTGTCGTTGAGCTTGGCTGCCAACGTGGTGTCGATCACGATTCCGTTGTCCACATCCTTGTCGCTGTCCAGCGACTGCAACAACTGCAGGCGGTTGAGCACGCGAGCATCGCTGACTGCGGCACCCGCCACCAGATCCAGCGGTGTGATCACACTGGCACCGGCGGCCGTGCCCAGCGCCAGGGCGCCAACCTTGAAGCTCACTTTGTCGGCGGGCGTGCCGCCGCCGTAGCTGAAAGTTCCGTTGGAGTCGGTCGTGCCAGTGATGCCAGCAGTTGTGCTGTAGCCCAGCCCGGCGACTGGTCCGTCAACAAAGCGCCCTTGCAAGGTAGGCTCCCCACTACCGCCGCCGCAAGCAGCCAGTATCAGGGCTGCCATCACAGGGTTCAAAGCAATCGCCACCGCACGCGTATTCATCTTCATTTTTGAGTCCAAAGCTTAGAAAGGACCCATTACGCCGTGGCCATGTGACGATTTGATGAAATGTCCAGCCTGCGCGGGGTTGAGGCGTGCCAGCACAAGCTATATCTGCACCCGCGTGCCCAACTCCACCACGCAATTGTTGGGCAATTTGAAGAACCCGGCCACGCTGCCGGAGTTGCGTGACATCACCGCAAACAAGGCTTCGCGCCAATGCGCCATGCCGGAGCCCCTGGTCGGCACAATGATTTCCCGGCTCAGAAAATACGAGGTTTCAAACAGATTGATGGGCAGGCCCTTTTCCTTGCAAAGCGCCAGCGCCTTGGGAATGTCGGGCGTGTTCTTGAAGCCATAGTTCAACTGAACCCGCCAAAAGCCCGATACCAGCGGCGTGACCTGAACCCGTTCCTCAAACGCAATCCAGGGCACTTCGTGGAACACCACCGTCAGTATCAGATTGCGCTCATGCAACACCGCGTTGTACTTGAGGTTGTGCATCAGTGCTTGCGGAACCGTGCCCGGGTTGGCCACTGCATAGACCACCGTGCGCGCCACGCGGTGCACGCTGTCGGCCGACAGCGCGGTGATAAACGGCAACAGTTCGGGGTCATTGCTGCGAATGCTGTCCATCAGCATCTCGCGGCCCCGCCGCCAGGTGGCCATATCGGCATAAAGCGCCTCGGCTCAGGTAAAGGCCAGCACGATGGCACCCACGGCTGCAAACACCTGCCAGCAACCGGGTCAGTCGTTTTGCCGGAGTTGCTACGACTCTGATAGCAGCATGCGTATATTCCACAACGCCTGGATGCCGATTTGGCTTGATTCTCTTAAGGAATGGCAGCGGGCCAAAAAAGTCGATGCAACACGTGGCAGTAATATCCACAGCCATTCGCCCTTCCTGATTAGCCGACATTTGACAGGACTGAAATGCCATGACGCCTCTCGCCAATAGCGCCGCACTGTTCTTTACCGTCGCACTGCTGATGGTCACGGCCTACTTCTTCCTGGGTTCGGTACCTTTGCTGGTTCTGAAGCACGACGACCCGGTGGACGCGAAGTTCATCCGTAGTTTCTACAACACCTACTACCAGATTGCCTTCATCGTTGCCTTGGGGACGACGTTAAGTTATGCATTTTCGGCCCGGCCTCTATTTGCTGTGGGTGCAGCGGTCATCATGGTTCTGGCGTGGGTGCTTCGTGGAAAGTTCATCCCGAAAATGGATGCACTGGGAACCCAGATTCAGGCCCATGACACCGTCTCCATTCCGGTGTTTCGCAAGATGCACAAAACAGCGATTCTGATCAACCTGGCGCAGCTGGTCGCCATCGTCGGCAGTCTGGGCGCGTACTGACCACGCTACTTCTGCACCAGATACTCAGGCGACGCCATCACCATCAGCACCGCACTGGCCACCCGGTCCAGTCGGCTGTCCCGGCTGGCGCTGGCGGCCAACGGTGTGGCTTCCAGCGCGCCGGTGAGTGTCCCCATGGTTGCTACAGACAACTGCCCTGCACACAGCAACAGGTTGAGGCGCCCCATGAGCGCCGGTGCGCTGAATGCCAGTTCCAGCTCCCGGTCGTAGCGGGCTTGCAGGTCAAAGCCGTTTTTGGGGTTCTTCGAGCTCGGCACGTTTTGCGGCAGGTCCGGGTCGTTCACCCGGATGCCACGGCGGATCACACCCGTCATGAAGTTCAGGTAACCGGCCACACTGGTCTCTGACACGATCTGAAATTCCGGCGCCACCGCACGCACCGGCACCAGCGCGGTGGACGGGGGCACATAGCCGGGCCGAAAGTAGTTGAAGACGGATGGCGAACGCAGCGGGCTTTGCCCCAGCTGGGTGGCGGGGTTGCTGAGGTCACCGATCTTCCAGCTGCCGTGTGCGGACGCCAGGCCAAAGGTGCGGCCCCACTGCACCAGACGCAGCATGGGCTCGCGCACCTTGCCGAAGGTGGCGGGCATCAGCAGATGGCCGTTGCGCGCCTCGTTGTCCATCAGGATCGCGCGCACCAGGGCGCGCAGGTCGCCGCGCACGCCCGCACCGTTGTCGTCGAACACCGCGCTCATGCGCGCGATGTAGGCCGGCGTGGGATTGCTGGTGACCAGGTTCTGGATCAGCCGGCGCGCGATGAGC
>DAOQRI010000152.1:0-6294 GCA_035355475.1 Rhodoferax sp.
GCCGCAGCCAGCGACCTGGCGCGCTGGCTGCTGGGCGCACCGGCGGCGGCCTATCTGCTGCTATCGGATCTACAGCTGGTTTCGGGAGAGTTTGAGGCGGCTGCCAACACACTGGAGAACGGCTTGCGTCGCCAACCGCAAGACGCGGAACTGCTGGCCCAATTGGCTCGCGCATACCTATTGGCAGACCGACTGGACGATAGCGCCAAAGTGCTCGCCCGCGCCCGCAATGCCGACACCGCCAGTGTGTTGTTGGCGCAGGGAGAATGGGCGCGTCGCCAGGGTGATGCCGGGGCCACCCTGAATGCCTTTACCCGCGCGACCACCGTTGCACCGGGCGATGACCGGGGCTGGTTTGGATTGGGCAGCGCGCAGAACGAACGCGAGGAGAGCGCCCTGGCGCGCGGCAACCTGCTGCACGCCCTGCAACTCAAACCCGAAGGCGCGGGCTACCGGGGTGAACTCGGTACGCTGGAGACATTTGCCAACCGTTTTGGCGAGGCGGACAAGGCCTTTGCGGCGGCGCTGGAGCAGAATCCCGCTGACTATGTCGCGTGGACTGGTCTGGGCCTGTTGCGGCTGAAACAGGGCCAGCCAGAGGCTGCGCTGGACGCTTTCTTGCGTGCCGGGGTGATGGAGCCACGCTACGCGCGGGCCAAGACCTATACCGCTGTTGTTTACTACCAGTTGGGTCGCCATGCGGACGCCATTGAAGCGCTGCACCAGGCCAGTGCCCTGGACGACAAAGACCCGGTGCCGTATTTGTTTCTCTCACAAATCCATACCGACCTGTATCAGCCCGGTGAAGCCGTAAAGGCATCACGCGACGCCGTACAACGCCTGCCCTACCTGAAATCCCTCAACCAGTTGGCGAACAACCAGAAAGGCAGTGCCAACTTTGGTGCGTCACTGGCCTTCTTTGGTCTGGAAGAGTGGGCGCTGGAGCTAGCGCAAGACAGCTATCACCCGTATTGGGGTGGCAGCCACCTGTTTCTGGCTGACCGCTATGCCGGGGAATTCAACAAAAATTCCGAGCTTTTTCAGGGTTACCTGAGCGACCCCCTGTCTTTTGGCGCCAGCAACCGTTTCTCGACGCTGCTGCAACGATCTGGCCACTATGGTGCGCTGGGCTACAACGTGGACAAGACGTTTGCCAAACTTCAAATGCCATCGATCACTGTGAATGGCCTGGCCAATGCCTCGGTGCCTATGGCGTATTTTGTGCAGGCGCAACAGGGCAATGCCACGGAGTTTCCCATTGATGTCGGGGTATCGCCCAACATGCCGGCTTTTGCGGATCAAAGTGGAACGTCGGAAGTTCGGGCACGGGTGTTGACTCTGGGATTTGGAATGCAGCCGACCGAAAACCTGGGACTGTTTGCCTATACCAACGAGTTCAAGGTCAGCATGCAGGGTCACAACGCCGTGTTGGGGTATGGTGACATTGATGGCAGTCAGATGACCAGTACGACGGTGGAAAACACCGTTCGACATAGTGCGATGGGTTTGTCGTACAAATGGTCACCGGATTCGCAAACCTGGTTCAAACTGGGCAGCAGCAGCGAAACGACGGACGTGGCTGCTTATCCGACTCTCATAGACATGGGAGCTGCCGCTGGGACGATTGGCATTTATGTGCGGCCCACCAAGCGGTTTGACGACATCCAACTGCGCCACACACAGGACTGGAGTGCCGCCACCCGCCTGTCGGTGGGGGTTGAACACGTCAAGGAGACCCAGGGCAATGAAATGGTTGGTACGGGCCCGATTTTTGTAGTGAGCAATGCCGCACTGGTGCTGGGGGACTACATCTATTTGGATGGAACCAACGACATTGGTCGCAGCTTCACCGCAGTGTCGCTGGGAGCGCAGCACCGCCCTACGAGTACGCTGCTGATGGATGGCGCGCTGACTGCAAACCGACTGCGTGAAGATATCGTGGGCAAGAATCGGACTATTTTGTTCGCCAGTGATCGATTGGATCAAACCAGTGTTCGCACCAATACCAGCACTGACCAAGTCGCGCCGCGCCTGGGTATCGCGTACAAGCCGAACGAACGTATGACCCTGCGCGCTGCTTACCAGGACTGGGTCAGGCCATTGAGTGTTTCCACGCTCAACAGTGTGGAGACAGCGGGAATCCCCCTGGAGGACCGGCTGTTGGACGCCGGAGGACGTGTCAAGCGCAGCGTCGTGCAATGGGGCTGGACGCCATCGGATAGCATGTTTTTGACCCTCAAGGCGGACCACCAGGAGATTCAGAATCCGGTGTCCCCCGGGGTTGATCTGCGCACACCAGCGTTGCCATTTTTGGAGGCACTGCGCAATGCCCAGACAGTCAGTCTTTCGTCGGTTGATGTGCTGGAAGACACCCCCAGTTTTGAGGACGGAACGCTGAACGCGTTTTCAGTGGGGGTGAATCAGCTGTTCACTTCCAACCTGTCGGGCTACTTCAAGTACACCGTGCAGGACACAAGCAGCAGTTACGCCGATTCCGATGCCATCGGTGGGCGGATCAGCGGAAAGCGCATTCCCTATATGCCACAGCAAACGGCGATTGTTGGTGGCACCTGGGCCAGCGGCGCCCGCACCTATGTGGGCGCGCGCGCCGTCTACCGGTCAGAGCGGTTTGAAGAAAAAGAGAACCTCACACTGTGGCCAGCGGGCTGGAGTGTGGATCTGGTTGGTTTTTGGGAAACCGCCGACAAGCATTGGGTCATTGGCATCGGAGCCCTGAATCTGGGCGGCAACAAGTCAGCACGGCAGACTGAACGGTATGTTCTGGATGCGCGCTATCGGTTCTAGATTCAACCCGGTTCTGCGCCAGCGCGCTGCAGTGCTGGTGGTTGGCCTGCTTTCGTTGGTGCTGGTGTGGATGGCGGCCAACACGCGACCCTGGGCGGCCTTGGACGCCAAAGTGTTCGATTTGTTCACCACCTGGACGGCTCCGCGCAAAGTGGATGTGCCACTGGTGATTCTCGCCATCGACGAGCCCAGTTTTCAGCAGTTGCAGACGCAGTGGCCATTTCCCAGAGCCTTGCATGCAGAGGTTTTGAATCGGCTGCGTGCCGATGGCGCGCTGGCGGTCGGCTTTGACATGGTGTTCGCCGAGCCTTCCCATCCGCAAGATGACGAACAGCTGGCTGCTGCCATTCGCGCGGGGCCCCCGGTGGTGCTCGCAGCCACCAGCGAATTAACCGACAGCCGCAATGCCCTGCAGTGGACTGCCGTCATGCCGCTGGACATTTTCCTGTCGGCGGGTGCGCAGGCAGGGCAGGTCAAGGTTGTACCGGATGACGATTTTGTGGTTCGAAGAAGTGCCCAAGGGGAGGACAGTTTTTCATCTCGGATGGCCTCGCTGGGAGCTGGGGCCGGCGGGTTGGGTTCGGTCAACGCGCGGGCAGAGCTCATCGAATATGTGGGCCCGCGTTCAAGTTTTGACACGCGTTCTTACTATCAGGCGCTGGACCCCGAACTGCTGCCGAAGGGCTTTTTTGCGGGCAAGATGGTTCTGATCGGTCGTTCTGTTCGCACGGCCGTCGAACTGACGGCGTCACAAAGTGACATGTTCAACTCGCCGTTTGTGGTGACCGCGCAGGACGACATGCTTTTTCCCGGAGTGGAACTACAGGCGAATCTGATCAGCAATTTGCTGACGGGTGGAGGACTAAATGCGATCGATGACCGCTGGTCTTTTGCATTGCTCCTGTGCATTGTTGTTGTACTGTCTGGCGTAGGTCTACGCTCCCACCCTGGCGTGACTGCGGCCGTGGCGGGTGTTCTTGGTGTGGGAGTGTGGCTGTTGGCGGTCTGGCTATTTGCCTCCCAAAAAATCTGGATGACGCCCTTGCTGCCCATGGCGTCGGTCGCTGCCCTGTACGCATCCTCGCTGCTGATCAATTACATGGCCAGCCGGCAGCGGGCCCTGCAGACCCGGATGATGTTTTCACAATATGTTCCCAAAGAGGTGGTTAGTCGGCTGGTGGAGCGTCCAGAGCTTCTGAAACTCGGTGGTGAAGCGCGTGAATTGACCCTGATGTTTACCGATTTGGCGAACTTCACAACCATGTCAGAGCGACTGACGGCTGAGGCCACGGTTGAAGTTTTGACGGAATACTTCAACGCCATGACAACCATCATTCACCGCTATGGTGGCACGGTGGACAAGTTTATTGGGGATGCTGTCATGGCATTCTGGGGTGCCCCGCTGGATGACGCCCAGCATGCAGAACACGCAGTGCGCGCGGCCATTGACATGCAAGTCGCCATGGAGCAACTGGCCGCGCGTCTGGTGGAGCGCGGCTTGCCCGCCATCAGCATGCGCATAGGCTTGCATACCGGCCGGGTGGTGGTGGGAAATATTGGTTCCCTTTCTCGGTTTTCCTATACGGTTATCGGGGATGCGGTCAATCTGGCGGCCCGGCTGGAGGGCGCGAACAAGGCATTTGGAACCGGCATTTTGTTGTCAGATGCCACCGCACGCACCCTGCCGGTTGATTTGACCATGCGGCATCTGGACCGGGTGATCGTCAAGGGAAAAAGCGAAGCCATCAACGTCTATTGCCCCTGTCAGGATGCCAGCCTGGTCAGGCTGAGTGGTCAGGCAGTCCAGCTCTTTTACGAACAGCAGTGGGTCGCATGTGAAGAAGCGTTTCGGGCCCTATTGCTTGTCAAGTCGCACGATTACGCGGCGATGCGGTTTTTGGCCCGACTGGAAGAGATTCTTGGCAAGCCTGCGGGTCAGGCCTGGACGGGTGCGTTATCGCTGGACAAACTCTGAGCTAGAGTTTTCCGTACTGGGTGCCACCGATCATGATACCGCCATCCAGCGGCGCCAGGTCAGACTGGTATTCCTGGTCTCCGACGCGCACAACGGGTGGTGCGAGCCCATTGCGCAGAGCCTCCATAAAGGCCTTAGCTTCGTCGTCAGATACCGGTTGATAGGCGTGGCGAGGTGCCCCGGGCTCTGGCGAACGATGGTCAGCCGCGCTGACGTGTACAGATTCGGAGTGCGGCGTCGCTACAGAAATGCCCGCACCGGCTACATCTGCAGAACGCGAGCGCTGTCGAGGAACATGTTCAAACTGGGATTCCGACTCGCTGACCCGCCAGTAGGTGCCTTCAATCAGGATACCAAAGCGCTTGTAGGTGTTTGCGCGCATCAGCTTTTCCAGGGCCGCGAAGCTTTTGGTTCGGGCTTCCTTGCCGGTAACAAATGACTTTGCCACGTCAATCATGGCGATGAAGCGATGATGGCGCTCGTCCACCGGCATGACCTTGAATTTGTACATGCTGCCAATGACTTCCATCGAAAGAAAAGACTCCCGTATGGACTGGTACAGCATTTCCCGCCGGAAGGCCTTTCGCTCTTCCAGGTCCATGCGCTTGGCGTTTGCCACTGCTGCCTCAGCGGCGGCTGCGGATTCTTTTTTTGAGCGAAATAGCGAGAACATGGTGTTTTTGGGAGATTTAGCGCATTTTAGACTGGTGTTTTCGGTTGTCCGCATTCCGGGGAGTTTTCTCAAACGCGTCGCCGGGTAAGTCCGGTGGGCGGCACGGAGCTTGCTCTGATAGCATGGCCCTTCAACTTCAATTTATCGATGTTCGCGTTTATCCTACGACGTCTCTTTCAGGCCATCATCGTGATGGTGGCGGTGGCCTTTTTCGCCTTCATGCTGTTCCAGTATGTGGGCGACCCGGTCGTCTTTCTGTTGGGTCAGGACGCCAAACCCGACCAGATCGCGCAGTTGCGCTCGGATTTGGGGCTGGACCAACCCTTTTTTGTGCAGTTCGTTCATTTCCTTGGCAACGCGGTGCAGGGCGAGTTCGGTTTGAGCTTGCGCCAGGGTGCCAAAGTCTCGCGCCTGATTGCCGAGCGCTTTCCCGCGACGCTGGAGTTGTCGCTGGTTGCCGCACTGCTGGCGCTGTTGGTGGGCATTCCCATGGGGGTCTATGCGGCACTGCGGCGTGGTACGTTTGTCAGCCAACTGTTCATGACCCTGTCGTTGTTGGGTGTGTCGTTACCAACCTTTTTAATCGGGATACTGCTAATCCTGTTTTTTGCGGTGATTTTGGGTTGGTTTCCCAGCTTTGGGCGCGGCGAGGTTGAGACCTTTGGCTGGTGGACGAGTGGTCTGGTGACCCGAGACGGTTTGCACCACATTGTTTTGCCGGCAGTGACGCTGGCCATCTTCCAACTCACGCTCATCATGCGGTTGGTGCGTGCTGAAATGCTGGAGGTGCTGCGCACCGATTACATCAAGTTTGCCCGCGCGCGGGGCTTGAGCAACAACG
>DAOQRI010000153.1:0-6286 GCA_035355475.1 Rhodoferax sp.
CTGTTTGTTGCCCTCAAGGGCGATCGCTATGACGCCAACCAATTTCTGCAAGAGGCTCAGCAGCGCGGCGCGGCAGCTGTTCTCTGCCACCCCGATGCCGACCGCAGTGGGGTCAAAGGGATGCCCTGCATTCTGGTGCCAGATACCCGGCTCGCGCTGGGTGCGATGGCCCGCGCCTGGCGTGCGCAATTCAACATTCCATTGGTCGCCGTCACGGGCAGCAATGGCAAGACCACGGTTACCCAGATGTTGGCACGTATCCTTGCCAGCGGCAGGGCAGAAGGTGCGTCCCTGGCCACGCGGGGCAATCTCAACAACGACATCGGCGTTCCCATGACCTTGCTGCGCCTGCGGCAGCAACACCAGGTTGCCGTGGTCGAGTTGGGCATGAACCACCCCGGAGAAATTGCACAGCTTGCGGCCATGGCCCAGCCCACAGTAGCTCTGATCAATAACGCACAGCGCGAGCATCTGGAGTTCATGCACACGGTGCGCGCCGTTGCTTTGGAAAATGGTTCGGTCATAACCCCGTTGGGTCCACAAGGTGTGGTGGTCATCCCGCGTGACGACGAGCATTCCCACTTGTGGGAAGTGCTGGCTGGCTCGCGACGTACGGTCCGGTTTGCAATGGATGGGGTGTCTGGACCCGATGCGCTGGTTTGCTCGCAAGCACAGTGGATTGCCGGTGCCTGGCACGTTCGTGCGAACGGAATGGGGCAAGACCTGGTTTACCGCTTGGCCATTGCCGGACGCCACAATGTCAAAAATTCGTTGGCTGCAGCTGCAGGGGCGCTGGCAGCTGGCGTGTCTGCTTCCGCTGTGGTGGATGGCTTGCAGGCATTCGAGCCTGTCAAAGGACGTTCCAAGGCCATTTTGCTGGCCGTTCACGGCCGTGAGGTGACGCTGGTTGACGATACATACAACGCCAATCCGGACTCCGTGCGTGCAGCGATTGATGTGTTAGCAGATCTGCCAGGCCCGCGCCTGCTGGTGCTGGGCGATATGGGCGAAGTGGGACACCAGGGCCCCTTGTTTCATGCGGAGGCGGGTCGTTACGCCAAGGCCAAAGGCATTGAAGGCGTCTTGACATTGGGCGAGTTGGCGCAAGTAGCTGCCAACGCATTTGAGGGTGCTCGGCACTTTGAGTCGGTGGAAAAGCTGGTGGATGCCTTGCTGAACGACTTGCCCCATCTGCGCAGCGTGCTGGTCAAAGGCTCGCGGTTTATGCGGATGGAGCGCGTGGTTGATGCGTTGGTGGGGCTGGTCGCCAGCACGCCCCCATTGCAGGAGCGCCGCCATGCAGATTGAGTTTCGAATCGGAGTGCCTCCATGTTATTGAGTTTGGCCCAATGGCTTCAAACACTGTCGCCGGAGTTCGGCTATTTCCGGGTGTTTCAGTACCTGACCTTTCGCGCCGTGATGGCAGCGGTCACGGCTTTGCTCATTGGCTTGATTGCGGGTCCCCACGTGATTGCGCGCCTGCGTGCGCTGAAGATCGGTCAACCGGTGCGTGGCTACGGCATGGAGACCCATTTGCACAAGAGCGGAACACCCACAATGGGCGGCGTTTTGATACTTTTGGCAATAGCCATTTCCACCTTGTTGTGGGTGGATCTGAGCAATCGCTTTGTCTGGATTGTTCTCCTGGTCACGCTGGGTTTTGGCGCGATTGGATGGGTCGATGACTGGCGCAAAGTGGTCCACAAAGACCCGGAGGGCATGCGTTCGCGTGAGAAATATTTCTGGCAGTCCCTGATTGGCCTGGTCGCTGCGCTCTACCTGGTGTTCAGTATCTCGGAAAACTCCAACTTGCGCGTCCTGGAACTGTTCTTCAATTGGGTTCAGTCCGGATTTGACGTCAACCTACCGCCCAAGGCTGGTCTGCTGTTGCCGTTCATCAAGGAAGTGAGTTATCCCCTGGGTGTTTTCGGATTTGTGTTGTTGACCTACCTGGTTATCGTGGGCTCCAGTAACGCCGTCAATCTCACCGATGGTCTGGACGGTCTGGCCATCATGCCCGTTGTATTGGTGGGCGCGTCGCTGGGCATTTTTGCCTATGTTACTGGCAGCGCCGTGTACTCGAAATACCTGATTTTCCCGCATATTCCCGGCTCAGGGGAACTGATGATCTTTTGCGGTGCCATGGCGGGTGCCGGGTTGGCATTCCTGTGGTTTAACACCCATCCTGCGCAAGTTTTCATGGGTGATGTGGGTGCCCTGGCGCTCGGCGCAGCCCTGGGAACCATTGCAGTGATTGTTCGCCAGGAAATTGTGCTGGCCATTATGGGTGGCATCTTTGTGGTCGAGGCCTTGTCGGTGATGTTGCAGGTGACCTATTTCAAATACACCAAGAAGAAGTTTGGACAGGGGCGTCGCCTTTTCAAGATGGCGCCCTTGCACCACCATTTTGAAAAAGAAGGCTGGAAGGAAACGCAGGTTGTCGTGCGTTTCTGGATCATCACCATGTTGTTGTGTCTGGTGGGCCTGTCGACCCTGAAATTGCGATGAATCCAGACGATCCATTGGCAAACATACCGGAATCAACGCCCTTGCTGGAAGGCGGGGCGGAGGCTGTGCCGGTGTCGATGGATGCGGCCGTACCCGCTGTTGCAGAGGTTGTAGACACGGGCCGCAGCCTGCACCACACCTTGACCGCCGCAGCTGATGCGGCGGCATTTGTGGCGCGTATTTTTGACGAAGATACGACCATTGCCCATATTGCTCCTATTGCCCTTTCGCCCGAAGGAAGTGAGGCAGAGGGCTGTGCGCAGGTTAAGGAGGAGCCCGCAAAGCGGGCGGGGGACACGGAGCAGAGCCCTCTGCCTTACGCCATACTCCATCACGCTCTGCGGGGGCAAAACATCCTCGTATTGGGACTGGGCGCGTCCGGTCTAGCCATGGCACGCTGGTGTGTGCAGTGCGGCGCGACCTGCGTCACGGTTGCAGACACACGCGGTAGCCCGCCCCAACTTGCCGTGTTGCAACAGGAGTTGCCGCAGGTTAACTTTGTCGGCGGAGAGTTCAGCGCAGCGCTGGTTGAGGGCCAAGACTTGCATGCGGTGTACCGGTCGCCCGGATTGAGCCCTGAATCCACCGCGCCGGTCGTGACGGCCGCCCATACTGCCGGCATATGGGTTGGCGGTGAACTGAGTTTGTTTTCGCAGGCGCTGCACGATCTGCGCAATACCGGTGGCTATTCTCCGGCGGTACTTGCGATCACTGGCACCAACGGCAAGACAACGGTTACATCACTGACGGGCCAATTGATTGCGCAGGCAGGCAAGACGGTGGCCGTGGCGGGCAACATCGGCCCGACGTTGCTGGGAACGCTATCCTCCCATTTGGCGGCCAACACGCTGCCAGAGGTCTGGGTTCTGGAACTATCGAGCTTTCAGCTCGATGGCGTTGCAGACTTTGAACCTGCGGCCGCCGTCGTGTTGAACGTCACGCAGGACCATTTGGACTGGCACGGCAGCATGGAGGCCTATGCCGCCGCCAAGTCCCGCATCTTCGGTCAGACCGGCTTGATGGTGCTCAATCGGGACGATGCGCGCGTCATGGGCATGCTGCCAGCGCCGGTGCGGGTCAAATTGCAGCGCCCGCAAATCCGCGCATATGCAACTTTTGGCAGCGACATGCCCCAGCGGCCCGGCGACTTTGGTCTGGAAGAAGTCAATGGCATGGTCTGGCTGGTGCGTGCGATGGAGGCTGACGAGACGCGCAGGAAACGCACCGAAGCCCAGGACGACCTGCACATCCAACGCCTGATGCCGGCAGACGCGCTGCGCATCCGGGGGCGGCACAATGCAAGCAACGCGCTGGCCGCGTTGGCACTGTGCGCTGCGGCCGGCTGCCCGCTGGCCCCGATTTTGTTTGGCTTGCGCGAGTACCGTGGCGAGCCGCACCGGGTCGAGCCGATTGGCATTCTCAACGGGGTCGAGTTTTTTGACGACAGCAAGGGCACCAATGTGGGGGCCACTGTGGCGGCATTGCAAGGCTTGGGCGCCGACCGCAGGGTGGTTGTCATTCTGGGTGGAGAGGGCAAAGGACAAGACTTCTCTCCACTGGCAGCACCCATTGCACGCTACGCGCGGGCCGTCGTTCTCATTGGGCGCGATGCGCCATTGATTCGGCAAGCCATTTCCGAAACCGGTGTTCCTCTTGTGGATGCAGAGTCCATGGAGATCGCCGTAGTGCAGGCCAATCAGCGTGCCCACGCGGGAGATGCGGTGCTGATGTCACCGGCCTGTGCCAGCTTCGATATGTTTGACAATTACGAGCACCGGGCGCGCGTATTTTGCGAAGCGGTGCATGCACTGGCCTTGATCGCCGGGATCGATATGGAGACCAGCGCATGAACGCGTGGGGACAAACCCTTTCGTCCTGGTTTTCGCTGCAGCGCGCAGGCGGTGCGGCCAGCATAGGCCCATTGCCGGTTCGCCTGGGTGGTCGGGGCTCTTTTGCCGCAACGACCCAGGTGCCGCAGACCCGCGGGTTTGATCAGCCGCTTGTTTGGGTGGTCGTTGCCCTGTTGCTGTGGGGCATGGTCATGGTGTATTCCGCATCCGTGGCGATGCCCGACAACCCAAAATTTGCCAAATACACCCATACCTATTTCCTGGTGCGCCACGCCATGTGGGTGATCACCGCGTTTGTGGCCGCGCTGATCGCATTTCAGGTGCCGATTGCTGCCTGGGAGAAATCGGCACCCTGGCTTTTTGTGGCCTCCCTGGTGTTATTGATTGCCGTGTTGATTCCCGGTGTGGGCAAAGTGGTCTATGGCGCGCGGCGCTGGATATCCATCGGGCCGTTCAGCTTTCAGCCCTCGGAATTGGCCAAGTTTGCGGTGCTGCTGTATGCCGCTGATTACATGGTGCGCAAGATGGAGGTGAAAGAGCGATTCTTCCGTGCAGTCATGCCCATGGCGTTGGCAGTTGCGGTGGTGGGCTTGTTGCTGCTGGCTGAGCCGGACATGGGTGGCTTCATGGTGATTGCGGTGATCGCCATGGGAATTCTGTTTTTGGGTGGTGTCAATGCCCGCATGTTCTTTCTTATCGCCGCTATTCTGGTGGTGGCCTTTGGTTTGATGATTGCGCTGAGTGAATGGCGTCGCGAACGCATCTTTGCCTACCTGGACCCTTGGACCGAAAAGTATGCGCTGGGCAAGGGTTATCAACTGTCGCACTCCCTGATTGCCATCGGTCGTGGCGAAATCTTTGGGGTGGGGCTTGGCGGCAGTGTGGAAAAACTGCACTGGCTGCCCGAGGCCCACACCGATTTTCTGCTGGCGGTGATCGGTGAAGAATTTGGGCTGCTGGGTGTGTTGACGGTGATTGGCCTCTTTCTGTGGCTGACCCGCCGGATCATGCACATTGGCCGCCAGGCCATCGCTCTGGACCGGGTGTTCGCCGGGCTCACCGCGCAGGGGGTTGGCATCTGGGTCGGATTCCAGTCCTTCATCAACATGGGGGTAAACCTGGGCGCATTGCCGACCAAAGGCCTGACTTTGCCGTTGATGAGCTATGGCGGCTCTGCCATTCTTGTCAATTTGATCGCCATAGCCGTTGTTCTGCGCATCGATTACGAGAACCGTCAACTCATGCATGGAGGCCGGGTATGAGCGTAAGGCCAAAATGTGCTCTCGTCATGGCGGGCGGAACCGGTGGCCATATTTTTCCGGGCCTTGCAGTGGCACAGGCACTGCGCGAGCGGGGCTGGCGTGTGCACTGGCTGGGTGCGCCCAACAGCATGGAGAGCCGCCTGGTGCCGCCCAAGGGGTTTGCGTTCGAGACGGTGGACTTTTCCGGTGTTCGTGGCAAAGGCCTGCGTACGCTGTTCGCCTTGCCGGTGCGCCTGCTGCGGGCATGCATGCAAAGCCTGCAGGTCGTGCGACGGGTCAAGCCCGATGTGTTGGTGGGACTGGGCGGCTACATCACGCTACCCGGTGGGTTGATGGGTGTGCTGATGGGCAAGCCATTGGTGCTACACGAGCAAAATTCGGTTGCCGGGATGGCCAACCGGGTGCTGGCGCTGGTTGCGCGTCGTGTGTTCACTGCGTTTCCCAAGGTACTGGCCAAAGGGCAATGGGTGGGGAACCCACTGCGCGCCGAATTCCTGGTGCAGGCCGGCCCACAGGAGCGCTTTGCCAACCGAGCCGGTCCGCTGCGGGTGTTGGTGGTGGGGGGCAGTCTGGGTGCTACGGCGCTCAACACCGTGGTTCCACAGGCACTCGCTTTGATACCCGAGGCAAAACGTCCGCTGGTCACGCACCAAAGCGGCGAAAAAC
>DAOQRI010000154.1:0-6282 GCA_035355475.1 Rhodoferax sp.
TGCGGCTGGACCAGGGCTGCATAGCCGAATCAGGCGGGCTGGAGCTGGCACGCGCCAATGGGTGGGCCGTGACCCTGGGGCCGTGCCTGCGCCAGATGGGCGAGGTCATGCGTGCTATGGGTCGACTCGAAATCGCCCAGTCGCTGCTGGACGAGGCACTGGTGGCCTACCAACCGCTGCGCAACTCCCGTAATTTCACCTTGGTGCTGACCGCCCTGGGCGACCTGGCCCAGCGGCGCGGCGACTATGCAAAAGCGTTTGAGCATTTTCAGCAACAGACCGAGCTGTCGTTGCGGTTGGGCCAGACCGATGCGGCCATGGAAGGCCAGCTGGGCATTGCCTATGCACTGCTGCAACTGGGTAAAGACGCAGAGGCGGGGGAGTCGGCCCTGGTCGCACTCAGCCTGGCGCGCAACCAGGGCGCGGTAATCCAGGAGATTGGAGCCTTGCGTCTGTTGGCACGCATCCACACCCAGCGTGGCGCAGATGCCGAGGCGACTCACTGCCTGGAGCAGGCACTTGCCACGGCGCGCACGGTAGAAGGCTATCTGATACCCAGCGAATTGCTGTTTGACCTGTCCGCCCAATACGCCCGCAGTGGGGAGTTTGCCCAGGCCTACGAGCTGGCCATACGGGCCAGCAATGCGCGTGAGCGGGTCTTGAACCAGGAAGCGTCCAACCGGGCCACCGCCATTCAGGTGCGCCTGGGTACCGAGCGCTCGCGTGCGGAAAGCGAGCAACACCGCCGCCACGCCGAGGCCGAGGCCAAGCGCGCCGCCCTGTTGCAGCAATCCAGCGACACACTGACCCTGTTGGGCAACATCGGGCAGGAGATCACGTCCCAGTTGGACAAGGAACACGTGTTCGAGGTGATTGAGCGCCACGTGCATGGATTGCTGGACGCATCGAGCTTCGCTATCTACCTGATGGATGCGGATGGACAGGGTCTTACCTCGGTCTACGACGTGGAAGGTGGGGTGCGCCTGCCAAGCGACCATGTGCGTCTGGATGACGAGGGGTCGTACTCCGCACTGTGCGTGCGGGAGCATAGGGAGTTGCTGCTGGATTTCACCGACCCTTTGCTACCCGCAAATTACGTACCGGGAACGCTCAGGACAGTGAGTGGTTTGTTTGCGCCGCTGCGGATTGGAGACCGCGTGTTGGGGGTGATGACCATTCAATCGACCCGACCACAAATCTATGGAGAAAACGAGCGGCTGATTTTTCGCACCCTGTGTGCCTACACCGCCATTGCGCTGGACAACGCAGTCGCCTACACCCACCTGCGCGACGCCAAGGACCAGCTGGTGGTGCAGGAAAAACTGGCGGCACTGGGGTCTCTGGTGGCAGGCGTGGCGCATGAGCTCAACACCCCGATTGGCAACAGCCTGCTGACTGCCAGCACCTTGCAGCAAAACACGACCGAACTGGAGGCCGCCGCCGCCAGCGGGACCCTGCGGCGCAGCACGCTGAATGAGTACATGGCATCTTGCCAGGAGGGCCTGCAACTGGTCATTCGCGGTTTGAATTCGGCCAGCGAACTGGTGCAGAGCTTCAAACAGGTTGCGGTGGACCGCGCCACCGAGCAGCGGCGCTCCTTCCTGCTGTTGCGCACCAGCCAGGAGGTCATTGCCACCTTGCATCGCAGCATCCACAAGGCCGGCCACAGCCTGGTGATCGACATCCCCGACGACATCATGCTGGACGGCTACCCGGGGCCCTACGGCCAGGTGCTGACCAACCTGATCAACAACGCCTTGCTGCATGCCTATGGCGAGCGCAAGGACGGAACCATCCAGTTGACGGCAAAGCATTTGCGACCGGGATATGTGGAAGTCCGGTTTGCCGACGATGGCATGGGCATTGCCCCGGAAAACCTGCCGCGCGTATTTGACCCGTTCTTCACCACCAAGCTGGGCCAGGGTGGCAGCGGGCTGGGCATGTCCATCAGCTACAACATCATCACGTCGCTTTTTGGTGGTGAGTTTGAAGTCAGCAGCACACCGGGTGCGGGGACCTGCTTTGTCATGCGCCTGCCGCTGGAAGCCCCGCAGCTGGCGGTGGCCAGCCCCGTGCAACTACCGCGCTGAGGCGCTGGGGCGCGCTGCGACGCGGTCGCGCCAGGCTTGCAGGGCGGGCATGCCCTCTTTGCCAGGTTGGAACTTCATCAATTTGGCAAATTCGATGGCGCAAAAGGCGGTGATGTCTGCAATGCTGAAGCGCTCGCCTGCCATCCACGGCTGGCGCGCCAACACCTGATCAAACCAGCTGGCTACTTCGCGCACCTTTTGCGCCTGCGAATGGCCAAAGTCGGGAAACTGCGGCTGCTCCAGCGGCGCCAGTCCCGGGTGGGTGTGGCGCACCGTGTTGGCAATGCCCGCCAGCAAGTAAAGCTCGGCTCGGCGGTCCGCCATCTCGATGAACGCGCGCTCCTCGGAGTTGACACCCATCAGATTGGGTTCGGGGTACAACCCTTCCAGATAGGTGCAAATCGCGCGGGTTTCGGTCAGCACTCGCCCGTCATCGAGCTCCAGGGCCGGCACCTTGGCCAGCGGACTTTTGGCCCGGTAGGCCTCGCCCTTGTGCTCCTGCGCGTTGAGGTCCACATTCACCAGACCGATGCCGGTGATGTTCTTCTCGACCATGAACATCATCACGCGCCGTGGGCTGGGCGCACCGGGGGATACATACAACTTCATCGCATCACACTCCTGTTTTGCTGGACTGCCCCACTTTTACCATGGTGCGGGCCTGGTCTGAAAAATGCTCTCGCGCGCAACCAGGGTTTCCACAAGGTGAATGGGGTTGGGACCTCTCAACTACTCCACAAGCGGGGGATGCTTGTTTCACCCAGTTCACCCTAAGATCGCTGCCCTGTAGCTGCAACCATAGCAGTCAGTATGATGGATCCAGCCGCCGCGCGGGACCCCTCCAAACTTGCCGCAACTGGCCATTCATTCAGTGGGCGGTGTCGTCACCTCCGCACAGCCACTGATGGTGGTGGTGCCCGAGAGCGCCACGGTTACCGCTGAGATCTCCATTGCCAACCAGGACATTGGCTTTGTGAACGCGGGCCAGGGCGGGGAGTGAGAGTTTGCGGGAGCGGTAGAAATGGATCACCAACATATGCATATCGCACCCACCACCACTCTACGGGGCTTGAACAACCGGTTTGAGCTTGAGTCGTGCTGCGTGTTTGACAAAGGCCTTGTCAAACGTCAGCAGACTGGTGGCAGGGGTGCTGAATGCCAGCACGCATGCATCTTTGAAAGGCATGCCTTGCCGCGCATAACCAATGGCCGTAAAAACTTCATCTGCATTGTGAACCGTGACGCCGGGCAGTTGCAGTACAGCATCCAATGCCGCCAGCGCCTGGTCATCCGAAAAGGACAGCACACTGCCGGTCAGTGTGAAATAGACCTCCATCACAACCGGCGTGCTGACAAACAAATCTCCTTTTTGAAACAGTGCGCGGGCCGCTTCAAACTGTGCTTTGGGCTGTCGGGTCAAAAATCGCAGAATGACATTCGTGTCAATCGCAATCACCGCATTTGCCCCCACGCCTCACGCGCACTAGCAGCAACCGTGCTCCACCGAATGCGCCGACCCTTGAGTTGCGGGGCCAACATGCCAGCCACTTCGTCTACGCTGCGCCGTCTTGCATCAGCTTTGAGCACCGCTTCGCCATTGCGAACCACCCACTTAACAGGGTCATTGGCGGAAATATGCAGGGCGGCCAACACGGCGGGTGGAACGGTAAGGACAGTGGTTGCTGTTGAATTACGCATGGTGATGAATCCGCAGGTTAGGGATGGGGCAATTGTAGGTTGGCAAGAGGCCACTTGCGAACCCCTGGTGATCTGCCACAACACAGACACTACAGAAACCAGCACCATCCTCTGGAGCAGCGCCGAACAATACGCAGCCCAAGACCAAACTAAGACTGAGCAACGTGAGCGCCAAACCCAACTCACCGCACCGGTGGCAGGCGTCATTCAGCAACTGGCCATTCATTCAGTGGGCGGCGTCGTCACCTCCGCACAGCCGCTGATGGTGGTGGTGCCCGAGAGCGCAACGGTTACCGCTGAGATCTCCATTGCCAACCAGGACATTGGCTTTGTGAATGCGGGCCAGAGCGCAGAGGTGAAGCTGGAGACCTTTGCGTACACCAAGTACGGCACGGTCAGTGCCACGGTGGACATGGTGGCGGCTGATGCGGTGACCGATGAGAAGAAGGGCTCTTACTACCCAGCCACACTCACACTGGCCCGAAGCGACATGTTGGTTGACGGCAAGCGGGTGCATATCAGCCCGGGGATGAACATCACGGCCGAGGTCAAGACCGGGCAGCGGCGGATTATTGAGTACCTGCTGTCTGCGGTGCAGCGGGCGGGGAGTGAGAGTTTGAGGGAAAGGTGAGGCGAGATGAAATTGAATCAATATTTGTTCGGAAAAGGCAAGATGGAATACTACAAATACGTGCAGGCGGCTAACCAGTGGTGCATGGGTGCGACGCAAATTCACGCACATCCTGGAAGTGATGCGATGCAACACGCTTCCAAGCGAATTCTTCCATCAGTTTTGCTCGTGGCGTTGTTGCTAACCGGCTGCGGCAAAGTGGACATTTCCTGGACCGAAGACGTAGCCCTTCAGGACGGCACCCTTCTGGTGGTGAAGCGCGGAGCCCAAGGCAAAAAGCTGGGTGAAATCGGCGGCTCGGGCGGCTGGGAGACGACTCAAATGACGCTGGAAATTGAGTCACCAAAAGTGGCAACGAATCCCCCTATCTGGTCAGAGCGCTGGGTGCCCATGCTGCTGGACTACGACGCCCCGGCCAAGGAATGGTTCGTGGTGGCTACCTTCTACACCTGCACTGACTGGTACGACCTGGGTCGCCCCAAATTGCCTTACATCGCCTATCGCACAAACGGTGGGCACTGGGAGCAAGTACCACTGAACCCAGAGCTATTTGGCAGAAAGGCCAACCTACTGACTGGGCCACGTTCGGGGGGAGAACCCAAGCGGGTGACGATTGAAGACAAGACGCTGCGAGACGAGCACGCCAGCAAGGAATACAAGCAGGTAGTGAGCTCTTGGCATACGGCCTGCTAAACATCAACAAATTTTTCAGAGGGAAGATCATGAGCACTTTGACAGACTACGCACAAATTTCTGGCCGCGTTTATCGACGGACTGATGAAAATCGCATGCACGTACCCGACGGCTTCACAGAAGTCCAATGGTTGCGCGACGACACCATCACCGGCTTCTCCGCAGGCGTGTACAAAAAAGGCAATGTGTTGATTCCAGGGACAAACTGAGCCAGATTCCAATCGAATATTGAGCCACTCGTTTTAAAGTATTTTTTGGTTAGTCGATTGTGGATAAGTCTACATCCTGGGAATCTCCTTTCGATGGTTTTGACTTGTTAGGCTTACGTGCTGGACGTGCTTGGGCACTGGAATTCTTGAACCGCCAACTTTCGTTGCCGGTCTCCACAATGTGGCAGTGATGGGTCAGCCGATCCAATAGAGCCGTGGTCATCTTCGGGTCCCCAAACACATTGGCCCACTCCGAGAAGCTCAGATTGGTAGTGATCACCACGCTGGTTCGCTCGTACAGCTTGGACAGCAGATGAAACAGCAAGGCCCCACCGGTCTGGGTGAACGGCAGGTAGCCCATCTCATCGAGGATCACCATGTCCACGTACATCAATCGGTAGGCCATCTGTCCTGATTTACCCTGTGCTTTCTCCAGCTCCAGCGCATTGACCAGTTCTACCGTGGAGAAGAAACGTACCCGTTTGCCATGGTTACGAATGGCTTGGACGCCAAGGCTGGTTGCCAGATGCGTCTTGCCCGTACCCGGCCCGCCTATGAGCACCACGTTGTGCGCAGATTCCAGAAACTTCATCTGGTGCAGGTCCCGAATCAAACCCTCATCCACACCAGCCTGGGTAAAGTCAAACCCCGCCAAGTCCCGGTGCGACTGGAAGCGTGCCACCCGCATCTGGTACGCCATGGAGCGCACCTCCCGCTGGGCAGCTTCTGCTTTGAGCAGTTGGTGCAAAACCGTTTCATGGTCCAGCGTCTTGATGCGCGCCGTGCCCAACACTTCTGGCCACGCACTGGCCATGCCGTGCAAACTCAAACCCTTCAGGGCAGTCACGATGTCATTGGACATGGCCAGCCTCCATATCGCTATTGCGCAGGCTGTCGTAGCGCGTCACGTTGGCCAGCGGCGGGGTTTGCAGGGTCAGCTGGGTTTGCACTTCTCCCATCG
>DAOQRI010000155.1:0-6277 GCA_035355475.1 Rhodoferax sp.
CACCTCATGGCTGCCCGGTAAACACGCTGCGGGAACGAATGGGTCGTTGCGTGCATTGACGACCAGTGCCGGGATTTGAATCTGCCTCAATCGCGGCTTGGCAGAGGCACGGCTCCAGTAGTCCTGCGTGTTCCTGAAACCGTGCAACGGTGCGGTAAAGACGTTGTCAAATTCGTACAGATCACGGGCGCGCAGCAAGGCGTCGCGGTCAAACAGTCCGGGGTGCTGCGCGAGCTTGCGCAACGCTTTGGGTTTCATGGTTTTAAGAAACATGCGCGTATAAACCAGACGGTTGAAACCTTCGCCAATAGCCCGACCGCCCGCTGAAAGATCGATGGGTGAACTGACGGCCGCTACGGCCGCTGCAGTCTGCCCGGCCGTCGCCCCCATTTCCTGCGCCCAGCGCAGCAGCGCGTTGCCGCCCAGCGAGATTCCGACCGCCACAATAGGACCGCTGTGGACACTGCGAAAGCGCTGCAAGACCCAGGCGACCTCCTCAAAATCACCGGAATGGTAGGCCCGCGGCCCCAAATTGAGTTCTCCGCCACAGCCGCGAAAGTGCGGTACGGCATAGGCCAGCCCGTGCTCCCTGGCAAAGTCGGCAAATGCCAGCGCGTAGTGACTGCCCGATGAACCCTCCAGACCATGAAACAACACCAGCAACACGCGCGTCTCGCTCGGTGGTGTTGTGGCAGGGTCTACCTTCCAGTCCACATCAATGAAGTCGCCGTCAGGCGCTGTCCAGCGCTCCCGCCGGTAGGCTGGAAGCGGGCCTAATGTTCTGCGCGAGTAAAGCGCGGGCCAGATCGTCTGCAAGTTGCCGCCTGGCAGCCAACTGGGTGCTATGTAATTCATAGCGACGTTTCGCCAATATTTGAGGACTGGCGGTCAATCTGATTCAATGCAGCACCTGTGCCTGCTGGTTAATTTCCTGCTGTTCGTCCTGCGTTCCGGGGCTGGCATGGTGGACCACCAGCCGCCAACCCTGCGGCGTCTTGTGGAAAACGTTCGTTGCAAGGACATAGGCGTGCGCCGGTCCTTCATTGGTCATGACGTCGATGCGTTCCAGCACGCTGTGCACCGCACCGGTCAAAGTATCAACCCGTCGGATCGACTCGGCCTGCACATGAATCGACCCTTCGTGGCCAAAGATGGCTTCAAACGCCGCACGGATGGCACCCGTTCCCACCACGCGCGGCCCGCCGGGATGCACGCACACGATGTCATCTTCATCCGCCCAGCAGGCCATGAGCTTCTCGATGTCCGCTGACTGGAGCGCTTCATAAAAGGCCGCCTCAACCTCGTCAGGCGTCCCGCTGAGGTTGTTGGCTTGCTGTTGTGCTTTGGGCATGGGCGGTAGATGGCGAATGGAACTGCCATTTTGCCGGGTTTATGCGGAGCCCGGGTGCAGGCTTGTTTCCGCAGCCAAGCACCCCATGTATGCTCTGTTTCTGCAACTTGATGGAGATTGCGATGAAGACTTGGATTTTGGCTCTGCTGTCTGCTGTGGCGCTGACTGGCTGCGGCTACAACGATTTCCAGCGATTGGACGAACAAACTGCGTCCGCCTGGAGTGAAGTACTCAACCAATACCAGCGCCGCGCCGATTTGGTGCCCAATATTGTGGCGACGGTCAAGGGTGAGGCGAATTTTGAACAGGACACCTTGACCAAGGTGGTGGAAGCGCGCGCCAAGGCCACCTCCATCCAGGTGACACCCGAGACCCTGAACAATCCCGAGGCGTTCAAGAAGTTTCAAGCCGCCCAGGGCGAGTTGAGCGGCGCATTGAGCCGCCTGATGGTGGTGAGCGAACGCTATCCTGAACTCAAAGCCAACAAGGGGTTCAGCGATTTACGTGTTCAGCTGGAGGGCACGGAAAACCGTATCACCGTGGCCCGCAACCGCTACATCCAGGCGGTTCAGGAGTACAACGTGCTGGCCCGCAGTTTTCCCAGCAACCTGACAGCCATGGCCTTTAGCTACCAGACTAAACCTGCTTTCGCGGTGCAGAACGAGGCGGCTATTACTGCGCCGCCGGTGGTGGATTTCAACAAGAAATAGGCTGGCGCCATGTTTGTGCGCTGGCTCACTGCACTGTTGTTCAGCCTGTACGCAGTAGCGGGCGGCGCGCAGGGATTTGTGCAGGTGCCTGCACTAACCGGCCGTGTGGTGGATGCAAGCGCCGTGCTTAGCAGTGAGCAGCGACAGGCACTGGAGGGCAAGCTGGCGGCACTTGAGACAAGCAGTGGTTCACAAGTCGTCATTTTGATGGTCCCCAGCACCCTTCCAGAGGACATCGCCAGCTTTGGAAACCGCGTAGGCAACACATGGAGAATAGGTCGAAAGGGCGTGGGGGACGGCTTGCTGCTGATAGTGGCGACCAGTGACCGCAAACTACGCTTCGAGGTGGCCAAGTCGCTGGAGGGCGCTATTCCGGACCTTGCTGCCAAACAGATCATTGACGAAGCCATTTCGCCCCGCTTCAAGCAGGGGGATTACGCCGGCGGGCTCGATGCTGGCGTGGATCAGATTGCCGCTCGGATTAAAGGTGAAGCCCTGCCAGTACCGTCCCAAAGCGGTGCGAGCTCAGGCGGGTCCGAAACCTTCGACTGGCAGAACCTGATCGTGTTTGTCTTTTTTGGCGTGTTCATGGTGGGCTCTGTGGTGCGGCGGATCCTGGGTAACAAGCTGGGGTCGGTTGTGACCGGAGGTGCGGTTGGGGTGCTGGTCAATATGGTGACTGGCAGTGTTTTGATTGCGTTATTCGCGGCCTTTGTGGCGATGGTATTTGTTCTGATTTCGAGTGTTGGAAGCGCATTCAGGGGTTTGGGTGGTGGCGGGTTCACCGGCTCCGGCTCCGGGGGCGGCTGGAGTTCCGGCTCCGACAGTGGTGTTGGTTTTAGTTCCGGTGGCGGTGGCGACTTTGGGGGCGGTGGTGCCTCGGGAGACTGGTAATGTTTGAACGCATACAACGTTTGCTCAAACACCGTTGGATGGAAGAGAGCCACCACTTGGTCGGGCAGGACATGCTGCAGCGTCTAAAACAGCGCGTGTCGCTCAGCGAGTCCGGGCACACGGGGGAAATCCGCGTCTGCATTGAATCGGCCCTTCCAAACAGTTATCTGCTACGTCCTGGCGCCATACGGGTGATCACCCGCCAGCGTGCGCTCTCGCAGTTTGGCAAGCTGCGCGTCTGGGACACGGAGCACAACAATGGCGTTTTGATTTACCTGCTGCTAGCAGAGCGAACGATCGAACTGGTGGCCGATCGCGGTCTCAACCACCTGGTCAGTCCGGTCGATTGGCAGCACATGGTGCAATGCCTGGGTGAAGCCCTGCGAGACAACCGCCTGGAGGATGGCCTGAATCAGGCCATAGACGAAGTGACCGCTGTACTGGTCCTGCACTTCCCCCTGGCGACGGGAACCATTCGGCCCAACGAATTGCCAGATCAGCCCATATTGTCGTGACTGCGCGCATTTGATTGTTGCGCCCCAAATGCAAAGGCCACCCGAAGGTGGCCTTTTGAACGCAGCGCAAGGGCGTTATTTCTTTTGGCGGTACTTGCGTAGCGCCGCAATCTGCGCAGCCATGATTGCCAACTCTGAGCTCGCCTTGGCGAAATCGATATCGCTCTTGGCGGTCTTGAGCGCTTCCTCGGCTGCGGCTTTGGCTTCGTTGGCCTTTTCATCGTCCAGATCCTTGCCACGAATGGCGGTATCGGACATGACCGTGACACAGTTGGGCTGCACTTCCAGAATGCCGCCCGCCACGAAGACAAACTCTTCGCTGCCGTCAGCCTTTTCGATGCGCACCGAACCGGCCTTGATCCGGGTGATCAAGGGTGTATGGCGGGGGTAAATGCCGAGCTCTCCCGCTTCTCCGGGCAGGGCCACAAATCTGGCCTCGCCGGAGAAGATGGACTCCTCCGCACTGACAACATCAACGTGGATGGTGTTCATGGTTTACCGCCGATCAGATCTTCTTGGCTTTTTCGAACGCTTCGTCGATGGTGCCGACCATGTAGAAGGCCTGCTCTGGCAGGTGATCGCACTCGCCGTTCACAATCATCTTGAACCCACGAATGGTCTCGGCCAATGTGACGTACTTGCCTGGGGAGCCAGTGAACACTTCAGCAACGTGGAAGGGCTGTGACAGGAAACGCTGGATTTTGCGAGCACGGGCCACGGCCAGCTTGTCTTCGGGAGCCAAGTCGTCCATACCCATGATCGCGATGATGTCGCGCAGTTCGCGGTAACGCTGCAACGTACCCTGCACCGCACGCGCGGTGTCATAGTGGTCGGCGCCCACAACCAGCGGATCCAACTGGCGGCTAGTGGAGTCCAGCGGGTCCACAGCGGGGTAGATACCCAGCGACGCGATGTCACGGGACAGCACCACGGTGGAGTCCAAGTGCGCGAAAGTCGTTGCGGGAGATGGGTCGGTCAAGTCATCGGCAGGCACGTAAACGGCCTGGATGGAGGTGATGGAGCCCACCTTAGTGGAGGTAATACGCTCTTGCAGACGGCCCATTTCTTCGGCCAGTGTGGGCTGGTAACCCACGGCGGAAGGCATACGGCCCAACAGCGCGGACACTTCGGTACCGGCCAGTGTGTAGCGGTAGATGTTGTCCACGAAGAACAGCACGTCCTTGCCTTCGTCACGGAACGACTCGGCAATGGTCAGGCCGGTCAGGGCCACGCGCAGACGGTTGCCTGGGGGCTCATTCATCTGACCGTACACCATGGCCACTTTGGACTCGGGCAGGTTTTCCAGATTCACAACGCCGGAGTCAGCCATCTCGTGATAGAAGTCATTCCCTTCACGGGTACGCTCACCCACACCGGCAAACACGGACAAACCGCTGTGTGCCTTGGCGATGTTGTTGATCAACTCCATCATGTTCACGGTCTTGCCCACACCGGCACCACCGAACAGACCGACCTTACCGCCCTTGGCGAACGGGCAGACCAGGTCAATCACCTTGATGCCCGTTTCCAGCAGTTCTTGCGAGGGGCTGAGTTCATCATAGGCAGGGGCTTTGCGGTGAATCGACATAGTCAATTCGGCGTTGACGGGACCCCGCTCATCGATCGGTGTGCCCAGCACATCCATGATGCGACCCAAAGTGGCTTTGCCCACCGGGACCATGATGGACTCGGCGGTGTTCTTCACGATCATGCCGCGGCGCAGGCCGTCGGAAGAACCCAACGCAATGGTGCGAACGATGCCGTCACCCAATTGCTGCTGAACTTCCAGCGTCAAAGCGGAGCCGTCCATCTTGAGCGCGTCATAGATCTTGGGCATCTGGTTGCGTGGAAACTCCACGTCCACCACGGCACCGATACACTGAACAATTTTCCCCTGAACGCCTGCGTTCACATTTGCTTGAGCCATTACGTTTGCTCCAAAAATAAATTCGTTTAAACCGCTGCTGCGCCGGCCACAATTTCCGAAAGTTCTTTCGTAATTGCCGCCTGCCGCGTTTTGTTGTAGACCAGCTTGAGCTCGGCAATCACATTGCCGGCGTTGTCAGTCGCAGCCTTCATAGCCACCATGCGTGCTGCATGTTCGGAGGCCATATTCTCTGCGACGGCCTGGAACACCAGGGCCTCGGCATAGCGCACCAACAACTCGTCAATCACAGTCTGCGCATCGGGTTCATAGATGTAATCCCATCCATGCTGTGCACCGCTGGCCTTGGTCTCTTGCTGCATTTTTTCTGCAGAAAGGGGCAGCAACTGTTCCACTACAGGCTCCTGTCGCATCGTGCTGACGAACTTGTTGTAGCTCAGGTAGACAGCGCTTACTTCACCCTTGACATAGGCGTCCAACAACACCTTGACAGGACCGATCAGCTTATCCAGATGCGGTTTGTCACCTAAGTGCGTCACGTGGGAAACCACCTTGGCACCAATGCGGCCCAAGAATCCCTGTCCCTTGCTGCCAATCGCTACGGTTTGAGCCGTTTTTCCTGCGGCCTGCGCGTCGCGCAACTTCGTTGTGACAGCCCGAAACAGGTTGGTATTAAGGCCACCGCACAACCCTTTGTCGGTCGACACAACAATCAAACCAACGGCCTTAGCGTCGTTGGTTTTCATGAATGCGTGCACATACTCAGGATTGGCTTTTCCCAGATTGGCGGCGATTGAGCGGACCTTCTCGCTGTAAGGACGAGCTGCGCGCATGCGCTCCTGCGCCTTACGCATCTTGGACACGGAAATCATTTCCATGGCCTTGGTGATCTTCTTGGTGTTCTCCACCGATTTGATCTTGG
>DAOQRI010000156.1:0-6241 GCA_035355475.1 Rhodoferax sp.
CATGCCCGACATGTGGACCGACAGTTGCTGGTCCAGCAGGTCGGCGCCGAGGTCGCCGCCGGCACTGTCCAGCATGCCGGATTTCATGGTGGCCTCGCGCATGCTTTTCATCAGCTCGCGCATGAACAGCGATTCAAACTGTTTGGCCGTCTCCTTGATGGCGGCCGCGCTGTTCTTGCCGGCTTCCATCTTGAGGTTGCCCAGCGACTGCGCATCTGCCGCCAGGGACTGGATGCTGGAGTTGGAACTGGAGATTGAGCCGTAGTTCATGTCAAATGACCTCCAGTTCCGCGTTCAAGGCACCGGCCGATTTGATGGCCTGCAGAATGGCCAGCAAGTCCTGTGGCGTTGCACCTAGAGAGTTCAGTGCCTTGACCACATCGGCCAGTTGGGCGGCAGCGGGCAACTGGATCAACTTGCCAGGCTCCTGCTTGATATCGATGTTGGCCTTTTCTGCCACCACGGTTTGGCCGCCTGTGGACAGGGCATTGGGCTGACTGATAACGGGTGTGGAGCTGATGCTGATGGACAGGTTGCCATGTGCAATGGCGCAGGCGCCCAGTGTGACCGCCTGGTTCAAAACGATGGAGCCGGTGCGGGCGTTGATGATGATCTTGGCTGCGGCAACGGAGCTCTGGATGGGCAGTTCTTCCATCTCCGCCAGGAAGTTGACGCGCTCGTTAGCGTTGGTGGGGGCCGCTACCTTGATGGTTCGGCCGTCCAGGGCCTGCGCCACACCGTCGCCAAACTGGGTGTTGATGGCTTGTGCGACCTTGCGGGCGGTCTGAAAGTCGGATGCGTTGAGGCTCAGGTTGATGCTGGGGCCATCCTGCAGCGATGTAGGCACCACGCGCTCTACCTGCGCACCATCGGGAATGCGGCCAGCGCTGAGGTGGTTGACCTGCACTTTGCTGCCGCCTGCGGCTGCACCGGCACCGGCCACGATCAGATTGCCCTGCGCCAGCGCATAAATTTCACCATCTGCGCCTTTGAGTGGCGCGGCAATCAGGGTACCGCCTTTGAGCGACTTGGCATTGCCAACGGAGGAAACATTCACGTCCAGCAGCTGTCCGGGGCGGGCAAAGGCTGGCAATTGGGCGGTGACCAGTACGGCGGCCACGTTCTTCATCTGCAGTTGGGCTAGCGTGGTGGCAGTGAGGGTGATGCCCAGTTGCTGCAGATAGTTGGCCAGGCCCTGCGTGGTGTAGGGCATCTGCGTGGTCTGGTCGCCGGTGCCGTCCAGACCCACGATCAGGCCAAAGCCGGTCAACTGGTTGCTGCGAACGCCCTCAATGGTGGCCACTTCCTTGATGCGCATGGCGTGCGAGGTGCTGGCCATGCCCAATAACACCACCAGGCACAGCTGCCCCAGCAGCCGCAGGCCGGTGGTTTTCGCCGATGTGTTCCAGGTAGTCATGTGCTGAGTCGGTTGGCGGGTTGACCCGGGTGGATCTGTTACCCCTCGGCACTATTCTGGATAACTTTAGAAGGGTTGAAAGCTTAAAAAGAACCGGGAAATCCAGCCAACTGTCTGCGCTTCGCCCTGCGCACCCCGTCCGCGGGATTCCACCCGCACGTTGGCAACCTGGGTGGAGCTCACAATGCTGCCGGGTTGCACCAGACGCGGATCAACCGTGCCGGAGAAGCGTAATACGTCCACATTCTGGTTCACGCCGATCTGCTTTTCACCGGCCACGACCAGATGGCCATTGGGCATGACCTCGATCACCGTGGCGGTGATGGAGCCCGAGAAGGTGTTGGCGCTTTCGGTGCCGCCCTTGCCAGAGAACGCATTGTTGGTGCTGGCGCCCACGCCCAGTTTGCCCAAGCCTTCCAGGCTGTTGAAGGGCAGGGCGGTGACGTTGGAATCCACCGAGCTGTTGCGGTTGACGGTGGAGGTGGACTTTTGGCTGGCGGTGACGTTTTCAACGATCTGGACGGTGACGGTGTCACCCACGGCGCGGGCACGCCGGTCCTCAAACGCCGGGCGGTACCCGGCCGACTGGAACAGGCTGCCGGTGGCAGGTTTGGCTGCGACGGGCGTTGCCACGGGCATCTGGCTGACTTTGGGCTCCGCAAAATCCACGACGACCTTCTGCGGTATTTGCTGGCAGCCCGTCAGCGCGAGCAGGGTCAAAATTCCAATGCCAAATTGGCCTCTAGCCCTCGTCAAATATGCATAAGTAGCTATCAGAGTCATAGCAAACCTCACAATTGGCCTAGTTTCTGGAGCATCTGGTCAGACGTCTGGATCGCCTTGGAGTTCATCTCATAGGCGCGCTGGGTCTGGATCATGGTGACCAGTTCCTGCACCACGTTGACGTTGGAGGTCTCCACAAAACCCTGCATCAAGTTGCCCAGGCCGTTTGCCCCGGCGGTGCCCACGTTGGGCTGGCCCGATGCCGCACTCTCGGCATAGACGTTTTGGCCTTTCGGCTCCAGGCCCGCCGGATTGACAAAACTGGCCAGCGTGATGGTGCCAATGGACTGCGGCGCCGTGTTGCCCGGGACAGTTGCCGATACGGCGCCGTCTGCGGAGATGGTGACGTTCGTCGCGTTGGCGGGCACGGTAATGCCGCCTGACAGGGGCAGGCCGTTGGAGTTCACCATGCGGCCCTGGTTGTCAATCTGGAACGCGCCATCGCGGGTGTAGCCAATCGTGCCGTCGGGCATGGTGAGCTGGAAAAATCCATTGCCCTGCACCGCAACGTCCAGGTTGTTGCTGGTCTGCTGCAAATTGCCCTGGGAGAAGCTGCGCGCGGTAGCCACCGTGCGCACACCCAGGCCGATTTGCAGGCCGGTTGGCAAGGTGGACTGCTCGGACGTGCTGGAGCCCACTTGGCGCAGGTTCTGGTACATCAGGTCTTCAAATACCGCGTGCGACTTCTTGAACCCGTTGGTTGACACGTTGGCCAGGTTGTTGGAGATGACATCCAGCTGGGTCTGCTGGGCTTCCATGCCGGTTTTGGATATCCAGAGTGAATTGATCATGGCGTTTTCCTAGGGGTTGTCATCGACGGGCAGCCGGTTTAGCCCTGCAGGCTGAGCAGCTGTCCAGCGGAGCGGTCATTGGATTCGGCGGTTTGCAGCAGGCGCATTTGGGTTTCGAACTGGCGGGCGGTCTGGATCATTCCGACCATGGCTTCGATGGTGTTGACGTTGGATCCTTCCAGCGCGCCGACCTGCAGCTTTGCGGTTTCGTCATTGGGCAGCGGGTCACCCGAACGCGCCCGGAATAGGCCATCGGCGCCGCGGCGCAGCGGGTCTTCCGTTGTGGGCGTGACCATCTTCAGGCGGCCAATGGTATTGGCGGGCTGGTTGCCCACCTTGGCGCTTACCGTGCCATCGTGCCCAATGGACACGGTGGCACCGGGCGGCACGGTCATGGGTGCGCCGCCGTTGGTCAGTATCGGCAGCCCACCGGGGCTGACCAGCGTTCCGTCGGTGGCCGTCTCAAGATGGCCGTTGCGCGTGTAGGCCTCAACACCATCCAGCCCCTGAACCGCAAACCATGCGTTGCCGTTTGCCATCACATCCATGCCCCGGTCGGTGCGTTGGGCTGGGCCCGCACGGTCCAGGTAGCCGGCGGTCGCCTCCACCGCAAACACGCGGGTGGTGGCGCCGTCGCCTTGCAGGGGAACGGCACGGTAGGTCGAGAGCTCGGCGCGAAAGCCATTGGTCGACGCATTGGCCAGGTTGTTGGACAAGACCGCCTGGCGACTGGCAGCCGCGTTGGCACCCGACATAGCGGTGTAAATGAGACGGTCCATGGTGTCTTAGCTCCGGTCAGTTGGGCTTAACGCAGGTTGACCAGGGTCTGCAAGACCGTGTCCTGGGTTTTGATGGTTTGTGCGTTGGCCTGGTAGTCGCGCTGGGCGGTCATCATTGACACGAGTTCCTTGGTCAGGTCCACGTTGGAGTCTTCCAGTGAGCCAGAGCTCAGTGAACCAAACCGGCCGACGGCCGCCGAGCCTTGTACGGGTGCACCGGAGGCAAAGGTCTCAGCCCATGCATTGCCACCCAGCGGCGTCAAGCCCTGTACGTTGCGAAAATCCGCCAGAGTCACTTTTCCGGCCGATTGCGTTTGGCCGTTGGAGTAGCGCGTTGTGATCAAGCCGTCTTCCCCGATGTTCATACCGGTCAGTTCGCCTGCGGTGTAGCCGTCCTGTGAAAGGTCCGCCACAGCGTAGTTGGTGCCGTATTGGGTGACAGCGGTTGTATCGCCATTGCCGCTCTGACCCATATCCAGCATGATGGGCTGATCCAGCAAAAAGTCGGAGTCGTTCAGGTTGAGGGACGCGATTGTTGCAGCGGGAAGTTCAAAACCGTAGGCAGGCAAGGGGTCCAACGGGGGAACGGCCGTGCTGGCTGGCGAAGCGGGCGACAGTATCTTTCCGCTGTTGTCAAAGACGATCTGAAAGACGCCAGTCGGTGACGGAAACGCGACTGTGTCAAGGCTGGTAAATACGTTCCAGGTGTTCGCCGCAGCATCCTTCTCAAAATAGAAGCTGACGGGTGACGCCACGCCCTGCGAATCGTAAACATTGACCGAGGTGGCATAGGTTGAGCGCGCTGTCGGCGGAATCGCTGCAACGGCCGGCGGGCCAACGACCGCCGCCACGCCGACTGCCGGCGTCGCCCTGGCATCCAGATTCATGCGTAGCCTGACCACGTCGGTTTGCTTGGCACCAATGGGCGCGCTGGTCGGCATTTTCAGTGCTTGAATCGTTCCGCTCGTGGGCACGCCCTTTACATCCGTCGGCAGCCCCATGAGATTGGCGCCACTGTTGGTTTTGATGTAACCGTTTTTATCCAGTTTGAACGATCCATCACGGGAGTAGGCCATGGAACCGTCAGCCTGGGTCAGCTGAAAGAACCCCCCGCCATTAATGGCTACATCCATGCTGTTGCCAGTGGTAGAGATATTTCCCTGGGTAAATTGCTGTGCAATGGTGTTCACTGAAATACCAATGCCAGCGGCATTGCCACCACTACCCGCCCCCAAAGATGATGCTATCAAATTGCCAAATTCAGTTCGCGAGGATTTGTAGCCGACGGTGTTGGAGTTGGCGATGTTGTTGCCGATCACGTCTAGGTTCTTGGCCGAGGCATTTAAGCCAGAAAGACCTGTTTGAAAGCTCATGGTGGATTCCTTTTAAGTAGCGTCGTCTTTAAATGGGGGCGTGTTGGGTTGCATTACAAAATTGCCAAAATATCGTTGTAAGCGACCGGTTGACGACCCTTAAGCTCGATACCGTTGTTGCCAATCGCCAATACGGTGTCGCGCGCCAACCCGGTTGATGCCACATCTTTTCCTCCGCTAGTGGCGGTTACTTTGAAAGTCGGGCTGCCAGTGCCGGTGTAGCTGGATGCATCCCACTCAAAGGCATGGCGACCCGCAGCCATAGAGCCTAAATTCAGGGTGGTTAGAAGGTGTCCGCCAGGCGATAGTATTTCGACCTTGACGTTATCCGTACTGCTGGGTAAGTCGACCGATCCCCGGGCTTTGCCTGCGTCGATCGATAGAGTATTGCTCTGTACCAAGACATCATGGCCAATCAACGCAGTTCCCTGTAGTCCTTGCATGGCTGCAAACTGGGTAGCCATGGATTTCATGGTCTCGTTGAGTTGCTGAATGCCCGATACCGTGTTGATTTGCGCCATCTGGCTCGTCATCTGGGCGTTGTCCATCGGATTCATCGGGTCCTGGTTGTTCAGCTGGGCCACCAGCAGTTTCAGAAACCGGTCCTGCTGGGCATCCGCGCTGGTTTGCCCGGCGGCCTTGACGGCGGCGCTTGCGCTGCTGGCTGTTGTGGTGTTGGTGACGGTGGCTACCATGCTGGACTCCAATTGGTTTATTGACCCATTTGCAGGGTTTTCAGCAGCAACGTTTTGGCGGTGTTCATCACCTCCACGTTGTTCTGGTATGAGCGGGACGCGGAGATCATGTTCACCATCTCTTCGACCGGGTTCACGTTGGATTGCGTGACATAGCCCTCTGCATCAGCCGACGGATGCGAGGGGTTGTGGACCTTGCGCAGCGGCTCGTTGCTTTCCTTGATGGCGTTCACGCGCACACCGCGGCCGGACCATTCGGTGCTGAGTTCGCGCGTCATCTGGGCGACTGCGCCCATCGCCATGCTGTAGGCAATGTGACCGCGACCGAGTGCCGTCATGCTGGCGAGCGAGCCGATGTTCACAATGCTGCCGCGTCCGGCGGCGAGCATGCGACGCCCCGCTT
>DAOQRI010000157.1:0-6236 GCA_035355475.1 Rhodoferax sp.
ATGCGTGGTGCCTTTGGGCGGTTTGACGATATTGGCAGGGTCGGTTTCCCAGGTGGCAATCGGGCGTGCCGCCGCCGGACGCAAACCCAGCCACAAGCGGGATGACTGCTGGCGATCCACATCGCCCAACATCACCGCATGCCCGCGGGAGGCGAAGTAGCCCGCGATGTTGGTCGATAAGGTGGACTTG
This sequence comes from Rhodoferax sp., assembly GCA_035355475.1. Lineage (GTDB taxonomy): Bacteria > Pseudomonadota > Gammaproteobacteria > Burkholderiales > Burkholderiaceae_C > Allorhodoferax. The sequence continues at coordinate 191 of DAOQRI010000157.1, forward strand.
CCTACTCCCCCTTTGGGGTTAGCGACAACGACGATGGGCATAGTCAGTCCTCCTCACTTCAGTAATGCTATGTTAGCGCCATGGAACATACACCTGCATGGCTGATCAACAGCTTTATCTACCTGAGCGCGGCGGTTTTCGCCGTGCCGCTGAGCCGGGCGCTGGGCCTGGGCTCCATCATTGGCTACCTGGCGGCGGGCATCGCCATTGGCCCGTGGGGCCTGGGCCTGGTGACCAATGTGCAGGACATTCTGCACTTTGCCGAATTTGGCGTGGTGCTCATGTTGTTTCTGGTGGGACTGGAACTTGAACCCAAACGCCTGTGGAGTCTTAGACGCCCCATCTTTGGCTGGGGCAGCGCACAGGTGCTGGGCTGCGTGGTGGCCATTTTCGGCGTGGCCCTGGCGTTTGGCACTGCGTGGCCAGTGGCGCTGGTTGCCGCGCTGGGTCTGGCCCTGTCGAGCACGGCGATTGCTTTGCAGGTCATGGGGGAGCGCAACCTGTTGCCCACTGGCAGTGGGCAGGCCGGCTTTTCCATTTTGTTGTTTCAGGACGTGGCAGCCATACCGATTTTGGCCTTGTAGCCGCTGTTGGCCAATTCTGTAGAGCCAAATAGGCCTCTAGCCCTCGTCGATATTACATATGAAGCTATCAAAGTAGTAGCGGTCATTGCTTCCATCGTGATCGGTGGTCGGCTCGCGCTGCGACCTCTGCTGCGCTGGATTGCCCACAGCAAGACACCCGAAATCTTCACTGCCGCCTCTTTGCTGCTGGTGGTTGGTATTGCCGCTCTGATGCAACGCATGGGTTTGTCCATGGCACTGGGCGCCTTCCTGGCCGGTGTGCTGCTGGCAGAAAGCGAATACCGGCGCGAACTGGAAACCAATATCGAGCCGTTCAAGGGCCTGCTTCTGGGACTGTTCTTCATTGCGGTGGGCATGGGGGTAGACCTTGACGTGCTGTGGTCGGCGCCGCTGCAAATGGCGGCCATCGTGCTCGGGTTTCTCAGCATCAAGGCGCTGGTGATCTATGCCCTGGCCCGTTTCCTGAATTTGCCGTTTCAGGAGCGTCCGGTTTTGACGCTATTGCTGGCGCAGGGTGGCGAGTTTGCCTTTGTCGTGTTTCAGGCCGCAGCCGGCGCCCATGTATTGCCTGCCCAAACCGCATCACTTCTGGTGGGTGCGGTGGCTGTATCCATGCTGGTCAGCCCGCTGATTCTGGTGGCTATCGACAAGTTGCTGCTGCCCCGCTACGCCAATTGTGGCGTGACTACGCTGGAGGAGATATCCGAACCGCAAGAGGCACCGATTCTGATCGCCGGATTCGGCCGCTATGGGCAAATTGTGGCCCGAGTACTGCTGGCACAGGGGCAGCCTTGCACCGTGCTGGACCACGACGCGGAAATGATCGAGGCCGCACGCACATTCGGCTACCGCGTGTTCTACGGCGATGCCACCCGGTTAGACTTGCTGCGCACAGCCGGTGCAGCGCAAGCCAAAGTACTGGTGGTTGCCGTGGACGATGTGGCGCAATCGCTGGACATTGTTGACCTGGCGCGTGAGCATTTCCCGACCCTGAGCATCGTCGCCCGCGCCCGCGATGTGACGCACTGGAACCAACTGCGTGACCGGGGCGTCATGTTGGTACAGCGTGAGCTGTTTGAATCCAGCCTGCTCAGTGCCCGCAGCGTACTCGAACTGATGGGCCAGAGCACAACGGCAGCAGAACAGATTACCCAGCGTTTTCGCCTGCACAACCTGGAGCTATTCGAGAAGCTGCACCCCCACTACAAGGACAGTGCCAAACTGATATCGGTCGTCAAACAGGGGCGCCAACAGCTCGAGGATCAAATCGCCCGCGAACGCGAGGAACAGGCCCTGGCGGGCAAAACGACAACTCAGGCAACCTGAGGGCCCTTATTGCGGCGGTACAGGCGGTGGTGGCACCTGCCCCGCTGGCGGCGGCGGGGGCGGCGGCGGGTAGTACGGAGCTGGGGCCGCTTGGGGCACCACAACCACGGTCCCCTGCGTGCCACGGCCATACCGCTGGGAAGGCTGATTGTTCTTGGACACCATGCACTGCTCGTAGGCAATGTCGTAGCGGTGCTGGGCGCTTCGCCCCTCGTCAGCACTGTTGCCTGCACCAATCATCGTGCCCATCATCAAACCCGTGGCAGCACCTGCTCCGGTGTTGTTGTAGCGACGCCCGCTCGTTGCCGAGCCAACGGCTGCGCCCAAAAGAGTGCCCACTACAGCGGCACCCACGGCCGTCTCACCCCGTGTATCAGGACCCAGCGACTGCTGGGCGTAGCCTCTGCAATATTGGTCCTCGGCCGCGAACAAGTCCAGCGGCTTGCCCGGAGTAGGCATCACCGCTACGCGCGGGCCTTGCGGAGCAGATACGCAGGCCGTCAAGCCAATGAGGCAGGCCAGAGCAACGATGCGGCTCAGGGCAAAGCGCTTGGGGGTTGTCATTGTGGAACTCCTGTAGGTGTGGCTGGAACTGTCTTCCAGCCGGTAGGGCATGCAGCAACATAGGGGTAATAGGCCTGCTGCGCTTCACAGTAATACCAAAACTGCGTGGCGGGCGTTACTGGGGGTACCGCCTGAACTGGAGCCGGCATCTGCACGACCACCGGCGGTGGCGACGGTGCGGTCTCAATGACCACGGTTGGAGGGCGGTAAGGGTCTGGATACGGGTAAACCGGTTGGGGATAAAAGTACCACATGCCACCCGTTACCCACCACCATCCGTATCGCCCGGCGTGTGAACCGTGGCGCCAGGCACCCGAGCGCCATTGGTGCGCGTCGTGACGCTCAAAACTCCGTATATCGCCACGCCAACCCCGCTCGTGGTGTTGGGCCAACGCAGCCTGCGGCGCGGCACTCAGCAACGCAATGGCTAATACAGACCAGCCAACCAAAGTTTTCATCCAATCACCTCTTCGCATCCAGAAAGCAGGACCTGCTGTGCACAAATTCCCTTTAACCCGTCAACGGTTGGCCACACCATTCCGCCGACTGCTGCAGCCAACTTTACAGTCGCTTTACGCGTTTGGCGACCATGGTAATCTTGTGGGATGTTTAACCCATCGCAAGCCGACGTTCGCCGCTTTTTCTGCACCGTCTACGCCAAGTCCCGCGCGGGACAGCCACTGGAAGCTCTCGAAACCATAGCAAGCCACTGGATGGACGAGCACCCGGAGTACGCACCGGACTTTGCCGACCTAGAGACAGCCCTTGCCACTATGGGCAACACGCAGGAGGGGCGAACCAACCCCTTTTTGCACCTGTCCATGCACTTGTCCATTACCGAACAATGCAGCATAGATCAGCCGCGCGGTATCCGCCAAGCCATTGAGTTGCTCAACCACCGACGAGACTCGCTGCACCAAGCCCACCACGAGGCAATGGATTGTCTAGGAAAGATGCTTTGGGAAAGCCAGCAGGCCGGTCGCCCACCGGACGGTGAATCCTACGTGGCCTGCGTTCAACGCCACGCGACGCAGGACTGAAATCGACGCTAGGTCAGTCGTTCAACGGAACCGGTCCGGCTGAACGGTCTTGAGCTCGCCGGGCAAACCACCCACGTAGTTGGCCAACTCTTTGAGTTCGTCGTTGGTGAACTGCTTGGCAATCGCGCCCATGATGGCGTTGTTGCGACCCACCATGGGGTTGTTCTCGGTCTTGTAGGCCTTAAGGGCGATATAGAGGTAGTCAGCATGCTGGCCCGCAATCTTGGGGTAGCTGGCGGCCACCGGCTTGCTGAAGCTCTCACCGTGGCAAGCCACACAACCGCCTTTGGCAACCAGTGCCTGGGCCTTCGCCGTTCCATCAGCGGCTTTGGGCAAAACACCACTGCTGGTGCCAGTGGACTCATAGTAAGCCGCAACATCAAGAATATCCTGCGCATTCAGGGTGTCTGCAAGACCGCGCATGGTGGGGTGCTTGCGCTCACCAGTCTTGTAGGCGCTGAGTGCAGACGCAATGTATTTGGCGCCCTGCCCTGACAACTTGGGCACCTTATGGACTTCCGGAAAACTGGCGTGGTATCCAAGAATGCCATGGCACCCGATACACATGTACACCTTTTTTTCACCCGCCAATGCATTGCCTTTTGCATCTTGCGCGTACGCAGATATGGAGGTCACCGAAGCGACAATGACAGCGAACGCGGATAGCAACAGATTCTTCATTTTGCAAGGACAATCAAAGATGTTTGATGTAAAACAATTTTTAATTATATAGACTCGAATATAGCGTTCGGTCTACCTCATACGCATCCAAAACACCTCACACCATGAAATTCCACGGAACCAAGAATTACGTCGCGACCCAGGACCTGATGCTGTCAGTCAACGCCGCCATTACGCTGCAGCGCCCACTGCTGGTCAAAGGTGAGCCCGGCACGGGCAAGACCATGTTGGCCGAAGAAGTGGCGCAGGCGCTGGACATGCCGCTGCTGCAATGGCACATCAAGTCCACCACCAAGGCGCAGCAGGGGCTGTATGAATACGACGCCGTGAGCCGCTTGCGCGATTCGCAGCTGTCCGATGTGGACGGCGGCGAGCGCGTCAAGGACATCCACAACTACATCGTCAAGGGCGTGCTGTGGCAGGCGTTCACCGCAGACAAACCAGTTGCGCTGCTGATTGACGAAATCGACAAGGCAGACATTGAATTCCCCAACGACTTGCTGCGCGAGATCGACCGCATGGAGTTCTACTGCTACGAGACGCGCCAATTGATCAAGGCCACGCACCGCCCGCTGGTGTTCATTACCTCAAACAACGAAAAGGAACTGCCTGACGCATTCTTGCGCCGCTGCTTCTTCCACTACATCAAGTTCCCGGACGCCGCCACCATGCAGAGCATTGTTGATGTGCACTTCCCCGGCCTCAAGAAGGAACTGGTCAACGCGGCCATGAAGACCTTCTTTGATGTGCGCAACTTGCCCGGACTAAAAAAGAAGCCTTCAACCAGCGAACTGCTGGACTGGCTCAAGCTGTTGCTGGCCGAAGACATACCTGCGGAGGCCCTGCACACCAAGGATGACAAAATGGCTGTGCCTCCGCTGGTGGGTGCGCTCTTGAAGAACGAGCAGGATGTCACGTTGTTCGAGAAATTGATGTTCATGCAGCGCCACAACCGCTAATGTGACCGGTATGAAAGACAATTTATGGATCGAGGGCCTGTCGGATGCCATAGGCTTCGTGGGTGGTGCGCTACTCGGCTTTTGGGCCGGTCGCTTACTAGGCCTCGATATCTTTGCTGCAGGGTACGGAAACTCCAGCATTGGTGGCATCGTGCTAGTGGGTTTGGGTGGTGGCCTGGGCTTGCAAATCGCTCGCCGGTGGCGCGCAAGCCAGGTCAAAGATGGCAAGGACTAACGCCATGTCATTTGTCGAACCCATCACACTGTCTGCCCGGGGTGTTGATCTGGTACCACTGAGTCTGGCGCACGAAGAGGGACTGCGCGCCGCCGCCGCAGATGGCGTACTGTGGAACATCCGCGTGACGTCGGTACCCGAGCCTGACCAGACCCGCAGCTACATTGACAACGCACTGTTGATGCGCGACGCAGGCAACCGTTTTGCGTTTGCGGTCCTTGAATCTGGCAGTGGCAAGGTTTTAGGCTGCACCAGCTACCACGACATCGTGCCCGCTCTCAAACGGGTGGAAATTGGCTGGACCTGGTACAGCAAGAGCAGCCAGCGCAGCCATGTCAACACCACCTGCAAATTGCTGCTGATGACCCATGCGTTCGAGGCGCTGGGCTGCCATGTGGTGGGCTGGCGCACCGACAACTTCAACTTCGCCTCGCAGGCCGCGATTGAGCGTTTGGGCGCGAAGAAGGATGGAGTCATCCGAGGCCACGCCCTGCGCCGCGACGGCACCATCCGTGACACCGTCATGTACAGCATGCGCGCGGGCGAATGGGCTGAGGCCAAGGCACAGTTGCTGTACCTGCTGGACAAACCGAGAGACTGAAGCCATGTTGTTGGACTTTTTCTACACCCTGCGCTCTGCCAAACTGCCGGTCTCGG
>DAOQRI010000158.1:0-6229 GCA_035355475.1 Rhodoferax sp.
GTGCGGTCCAATGATGGGTAGGCTCAGCCGCCGGGCCAGCTCGCCGGTGCCGCCGGCGTGGTCAATGTGGGCATGGGTTAACCAGATCTGCTCCAGTGCGAGGCCCAGGCGCTTGACTTCGGCCAGTATCCGATCCAGGTCGCCCCCCGGGTCAATGACGGCGGCCTTCTGGGTCTGGTCGCACCAGACGAGTGAGCAGTTTTGTTGAAATGGGGTTACGGGGATGGTGAGGTAGCGCAGCATAGAACCTGATTTTTACACTGCTTCGAGTGCAATCAGCTCGGCCACCGTCTGCTTGCGCCGGATCAGCCTGGCCCGCCCACTCTGGGCACCGCCCTCCACCAACACCTCGGGAATGAGCGGGCGGCTGTTGTAGTTGGAGGACATGGATGCACCGTAGGCCCCAGTGTCATGCACCACCAGCAGGTCGCCGACCTGTGCAGCGGGCAAGTCGCGATGCAGCACCACACCGCCCTCGCCCTGCGTGAACACATCTCCCGACTCGCACAACGGTCCGGCCACCACGGTGGGCAGCAAGGCGCCCGTGGCAGCGGTTCCGTCGGCGTGGATGATTTCCATGCCGTGGTAACTGCCGTACATGGCAGGGCGGGCCAGATCGCTGAAGCCCGCATCCACCATGACAAACTGCCGGGAACCCTGCGCTTTGGTTGCGCGCACCTCGCTGACCAGCACGCCGGACTCGGCGACCAGATAACGCCCTGGTTCCAGTTCCAGACCCACGGGATGACCCAAATCGGCCGCGATTTGCTGGCGCGCGGCGTCCCACAGCGAAAAGTAGTGGGCCGTATCAATGGGCGCATCGGCCGCGGTGTAGGGAATGGACAGCCCACCACCCGCCGAGACCGCAACCAGATCCATGCCCTGCGTCTTGACGGTGCGCACCAGTGCGACCATGGCACCGCAGACTTCCTGCAGATGCGCGTAGTCCACGCCCGATCCAATATGCATGTGCAGACCCTGCAGCGCCAAGCCGTTGCTGCGGACCTTGCCCAGGGCTGCTTCCAGATCGCCATGCCAGATGCCGTGCTTGCTGTGCTCGCCGCCAGTATTGGTCTTGTTGCTATGGCCATGGCCAAAACCGGGGTTGATGCGCAACCACACCGGGTGCCCGGGGCTGACAGCGCCTAGTTGATCCAGCATATCGATGGAGCCACAGTTCACCGGGATACCCAGTTCCACCAGACGCGGCAAGGTGCTGCGGTCCAGCAAGTCGGCCGTGAAGACGATTTCCGCATGGCCGTTGTGCAGGCCCGGCGCGAAGCCTGCGGCCAAGGCGCGCTCCACTTCGCCCAGCGACACGGCATCCACCACCACACCCAGGCGCTTGAGCAGCCGCAGGATGTGGGTGTTGGAGTTGGCCTTCTGGGCAAAACGGACCACGTCGAACTGGCGCAGGGCCTGGACCTGGCGCTCAATGGTGGCAGCGTCATAGACCCACAGGGGTGTGCCATGTTGACTGGCGAGGGATGCGAGTGTGGAGGGAGCAAATGGGTTCATGGAAGAGATGATCTCAGGCCAAGTCCATTCAATCAATGCCAATTTTGTTACACATCTATTCAGTATTGATATAGTCAGCGCATGGCCCGCCAACCCACTTCCCCAACAACGCTACTGACCCACCGCCAGTTAGCCCTGTTCCGCGCCATCATGCTGCACGGCAACCTCAGCCGCGCCGCAGAGGCGAGCGCTTCGAGCCAGCCCACGTTGAGCCGGGAACTGGCACGGCTGGAATACGTGCTGGGATTTACCCTGTTTGACCGGGTGCGCGGCCGTCTGCGACCCACGGCAAGGGCGTTGGCTCTGATGCAGGAGGTAGAACGCTCCTTTGTCGGCCTTGAACAAATTTCGGCGCGCGCGCAAGAACTGCGCACGCTGACAGCGGGTCGTCTGCGCGTGGCCTGTCTGCCTGCCCTGGCGCATGCCCTGGTACCTTTGGCGCTGGCGCAGTTGCACCGGAACCATCCGGAAATCAGTGTGAGTGTGGTGCCGCTAGAGCCACCTTGGCTGGAGCAGGCCTTGAGCGAACAACGTTTTGACCTGGGTCTGAGCGAAACCACCGAAGCACCCAGCGGAGTGGAACTTCGCACCTTGCTTACCGTTAATGAAGTCGCCGTGCTGCCCGCCGGACACCGCTTGTGCAGCAAGTCCGTGCTGACGCCCCAGGACTTTGCGAACGAGCGTTTCATCAGCCTGTCACAAAGCGACCCCTACCGCCAGGCCATTGATCGTATGTTCCGTGAAGCGGGAGTGGAGCGACTGACGCTATTGGAAACCGCCAGCGCAGTATCGGTGTGCGCCATGGTGCAGCAGGGCTTGGGGCTGGCGATCGTCAATCCGCTGTCGGCCGCCGCCATGGCTGGCACCCAACTGGACGTCCGTGCGCTCAGCATGGCAATACCGTTCAGCGTAAGCGTGTTGCTCCCCGAGATCGCTGCCCCGCATCCCTTGCGGGACGTTCTGGTCGATGCCATCACGCAGGGAATTGCCGCCCTACAAACCAGGCCCTGCGGTTGAATCCCCTATCATCGGACAGAACACAGCACCCGGCGGCTCCCGTACCCATGGCAACACCCCTTCCCCCATCGCTCGTTGAATTTCGCAGCCTCAGCTTCAGCTATGGGGATCACCCGGTTCTGGAAAACGTCACGCTGACCATACCGCGGGGCAAGGTCACGGCGGTGATCGGCCCCATGGGTGCCGGCAAGACCACAGCGCTGCGGCTCATCGGTGGTGAGCAGCGCGCACAGTCCGGAGAGATGCTGTTTGACGGCCATGATGTGGGGCGCATGGACCAGACCGCGCTGTACGCCGCCCGCAGGCGCATGGGCATGCTGTTCCAGTTCGGCGCGCTGTTTGCCGATTTGACGGTGTTTGACAACGTGGCATTTCCGCTGCGGGAGCACACAGACTTGAGCGAACGACTGATCCGCGACATTGTGCTGATGAAGCTCAACGCCGTCGGCCTGCGGGGCGCTCGTGATCTGTTTCCCAGTGAAGTGTCCGGCGGCATGGCGCGGCGTATTGCTCTGGCGCGCGCCATTGCATTGGACCCCGAACTAGTCATGTACGACGAACCGTTTTCCGGACTGGACCCCATCTCGCTCAAGACCGCGGCGCGTCTGATCCGCCAACTCAACGATTCCATGGGCCTGACCAGCGTGTTTGTGTCGCACGAGCTCAAGCAGACTCTGGACATTGCAGACCATGTCATCATTCTGGCCAATGGCCGTGTGGCCGCACAGGGGCCAGTCGATGACGTTCGCCACAGCACCGACCCCATGGTGGTTCAATACCTCAACGCGTTACCGGACGGGCCTGTGCGTTTTCACTTTCCAGGCGTGTCGGTGGCCGAGGACTTTCGCCTGGCGGATCAACCAGCCTGAGAGATCGGCTATCGCGCAGGCGCAACCATACGCGCCAGGTCTGCGTGCTTTTCCTGCAGATATTGGTCAAGGTCCAATTCATGTAATTGAGCTGCGTGACGTTCGGTCAGCGCAAACCAGGTGCGCAATCGTGCCTCCATCTGTGCAGTCGGCGTCCCGGTTTGGACACTTGCAAAGGCCTTCAACGCCAGGTAGTTGCGCATGACATTGCGCTCCAGAGAGCCCCGCTCACCCTGCACATACTGGGGCTGCCCATCAGGACCAGTTCCCACAACCGTAAATCCGATCTTGGTGCGCCCGGCACTTGCCAGGTAAATCCCCATGGCCATTTTGGCCAGACTGCCATAGGAGTAGGCGTAGCCAAAATGCAAAAAAGTGCGCTTGGCATCCAGCGGCGTCGCTTCAATCACGATGGAGTAGTCTTTAGTCGACAGCGGCCCTTGCGGTGCTGTCAGTTTGACGCCAAGAAAGTCTGCGCCCCCGGAAACCACTTGCATGGCGTACACCATGCTGTACGTACTGCCCATCGCTGAGGCTTGCTTGGGGCCAGCGGACACAACCAACTGCGGCCCGGTACCACCGTGACCCACCTGGCAAGAGCGGACGTTCAGGTGCAGAAACAGCATGGCACAAACCGCGTCAGCAGAGCTGAGCACGGCCGCTACCCCGGCAAAATGCAGGTCCAACTCGGCATACACATCACCCTCCAGGTGCCCGTCCTTTTCACGGGACATCAGGTGCAAAGGCTCACCAAATGCACGTGCGTTTAGCTGCGGTCCAAAGACTGTACGCTTGGCAAGCAATTCAATGGCTTCATCGGATGCGTGCGCGATCGCTCCTATCGCGAGCAACAACACCCCTAAAGCCAGGCGTGCGCTGCCTAAACGTGCAAGTTTCATTCGCAATGCATCACTGCAGGATGCTGCTCACCAGCGGATGCCAAAGCTCCTTGCGCTCCAGCGGTGTCGCCTTGGGAAGCAATGGATTGCGGATCTGAAAAAGCTTGCGGTTACCCAAATCGGCTGCATCCACCAGTGGACCGATGCGCTTGTTAAACAACTGGTCAAAACTGCGGTCCTTGATAGCCTGCTCGAATCCGTATTCCAGGCGCTCGGCCAACTCGGGGCGCTTTTTGCTGACGAAGAAGTAGTAGGCCGTTGGGTAGGCAATTGCCCAGGTTGAAACGGTCTTGAGGTCGTATTGCTTGGCAATAGGGGCCACTTCCACAATACCCAGCGGCAGCAACTGGAACGTGCCGATCTTCAATCGCTCGATAGATGACGCGACGCTGGTCAGTCGCATCACCTGCAAGCCTGCTTCCGTTTGAATGGTGTAGTCTGGCCAGTCAAACACCTGGCCGAGCTTGACCTTGTTGAGTTCTTCCCGGGTCTTGATGGTGTCCAGCGCAGCAACCGTTGCCGAAGATCCCATGCCGATGCGAACGCCCAGCAATCCCTTGTAGAGGCAATAGCGAATTGGCAGGCCTGACTGCTCGCGTGTGAAACTGGTCATCGAAGAGATCAGGTCCAGTTTGCCCTGCTCCAGCTGCTTGTAGGACTGACTCTGGCTCCAATCCTGCTGGGCACCTCTTTTCATCACATAGGGTCCGTACTTGGCCTTGGACTTTTCCAGAATGAGGGCAAGCACCTCACCTTTGTAATTCAGCGTTCCGGCATTGGCGTCCAGAAAAAAATTGTGCCGCACCACCATCGGCTCTGCCGCGCGTGCCACCGAGAAGACACCAACAAACAGGCACGCAAACAGCATATGGGCTGCTGTTACGAATCTGGAGGTGTCCTTGTTGGGCATGGAAGACTGTATCTGAAATAGCATTGGAATATATCGCAACGCCTTCCTTGGACAGACTGTATGGTCATTGCAGCCATGTCAACTGTCGGGCAAGGCCATGAGCCGGCTTTTAGAGCCGCTTTCCAGCATGAAAATTGTTATTGGGCCTTGTGGATACTATGTAATTAGCTATCAGTTGCATAGCAGTTCCTGAATGAGACTGAGCAACGCAAACGAACTGATCACTGCAAATCCACCGTTGCAGTCCCGGCGAATGGAGCCTTGGAGGATAATTTCGGGCTACTCCATTCACCACGTCACCAAGAGGTTTTACCCATGCCCGTTTACCGCTCCAAAACCTCTACCGCCGGCCGCAACATGGCGGGTGCCCGCTCGCTGTGGCGCGCCACCGGCATGAAGGACGACGACTTTTCAAAGCCCATCATTGCGGTGGTCAACTCGTTCACCCAGTTCGTTCCCGGCCACGTGCACCTCAAAGACTTGGGCCAACTGGTCGCGCGCGAGATTGAAGCGGCGGGCGGTGTGGCCAAAGAGTTCAACACCATCGCCGTGGACGACGGCATTGCCATGGGCCACGACGGCATGTTGTATTCGCTGCCCAGCCGCGACATCATTGCCGACAGCGTGGAGTACATGGTCAACGCCCACTGCGCCGACGCCATGGTCTGCATCTCCAACTGCGACAAGATCACCCCCGGCATGCTGATGGCCGCCATGCGCCTGAATATCCCCGTGGTGTTTGTGTCCGGTGGCCCAATGGAAGCCGGCAAGGTCAAGCTACTCAACCCCACTACCCAGAAGATTGAGTTCAAAAAACTCGACCTGATCGATGCCATGGTGATGGCCGCGGACGACAAGGTGAGTGACGCCGATGTGGCCGAAGTCGAGCGCTCGGCCTGCCCCACCTGCGGCTCCTGCTCCGGCATGTTTACCGCCAACTCCATGAACTGCCTGACCGAAGCGCTGGGCTTGTCTTTGCCGGGCAACGGCACGGTGGTGGCCACGCATGCCGACCG
>DAOQRI010000159.1:0-6206 GCA_035355475.1 Rhodoferax sp.
CCAAGATCGAAGCCAATCCGGAACGCTTGATGAACTGACCGCCATGGTGGGCAGCAGCCACCAGTTGATTGCGGTCAGTGCGCGATGCGTTCCGAGTTGTCGTCGCAGAGCTCGTCCAGAACCAACGCGTCGGGCTCTCGCCCAAAACTCCAGTAGACCATCAGGATGATGATCTTCAAGTCGTCCAGCGAAACGGGCTCACCGGGTGCCGCCATGGCGCGTTCGATGATCACTTCCCGCATGGAGGCTGGTAACACACCGGCTGATTCCAGAAAACTGATGAATCCCAAACACTGCTGCCCCAAATGGTTTTGCTCCGCCAAGGGGTAGATGCGCACACTGGTAGGGCAGGGTTCACGCAACCAGGGCTCTGGAGCCACCAGTTGTGAGGTACCCGCAAAACCGATGGACCCTCTTGCGGCGGTGTTGAGGCCCGTGAGCCAGTTCAACGCGTCAGCAATTTCTTCAGATTCGAAACCGACTGCGGTGAGCTTTCGCTCCAGGTGGGCGGGTTCCGGGCAACTGTCCCCGGCGTAGTAGTTTTCGTAAACGAAGACAAGCACTTCAAACATGGTGCCAATATAGCGCAGAAAATCGGGCTTCTCCGGCGCCGTCCGACTTTCCCCTCTATTTCTCGTTTTGCGCTCCTCAGAGGCAACGAATTCCGGGTTTAGGCGCTGACCAAACGCTGGAACAAGCCGCCTGGTAGTCGGCAAAGCTGTCCATGAATCTCAAACTCCATCAACCGTGCCTGCAGAGTCGCAATATCCAGGCCTGTACGGGCCTGTAGGGCATCGAGTCCCAACGGCCCAAAGCCCAATGCCTCCAGCAAGTCATCTTCGGCATCTGGCATTGCATCCACGTCCGCCGTGCCGGACGGCTGCGCAGCGACAGGGGCCGCTGCAACCGCTCCCCGTTCTTCCAAAATGTCCTGTGCACTTTCTACCAGCTTGGCGCCCTGCTTGATCAGCGCGTGGCAACCCTTTGCCTGTGTGGAGTGGATTGAGCCGGGTATGGCAAATACGTCCTTGCCTTGTTCCAACGCCAGTCGTGCAGTGATCAGCGAGCCAGACTTCAGAGCGGCTTCAACGACCAGCGTACCGAAACCCAATCCGGCAATGATCCGGTTTCGTTTTGGAAAATTGGCAGACAGGGGTGGCGTACCCAACGGATACTCGCTCAGCAATATGCCACGACGGGCAATCTGGTGTGCCAGGTCGTGGTGTTGGCTTGGGTAAACACGGTCAAGCCCTGTCCCGACTACCGCAATAGTGGCCAACTGGCCATCGCTAGCACCTGCCAGAGCCCCCTCGTGGGCGGCGCCGTCTACACCGAGTGCCAAGCCCGACACAATAGTCAATCCCGATTGAGCTAGCGCATGCGAGAACTGCCGGGCATTGATTGCACCCTGGGTTGTCGGGTTGCGGCTTCCAACGACCGCAATAGAGTGCGACATGGCATTTCGCAAGCCGCCGTTTTTCCAGACCTCAGCGGCACCCATCGCGTAAAGAAGCAGGGGCGGGTCTTCCATGTTCAACAGCGATTGCGGATAGGCCGGGTCGCCCAGCGCCAAAACGCGGCGCTGTAAGGGGTCGCCTTGAAGCCATTGCCAGGTCGTGTCCAGCAGAGTGGACAGATCTGGCGGTTCCTGTTGAAGCGCGGCACGCACGCGCTCGCTGACGATCTGCTCCAGCGCCTGGGCTGTTGTCTCAAAAACCTTGTGCGGCAACCCGAAGGCTGTCAAGAGCTGGCGCGCGGTTATGTTGCCCACGCCTGGAGTCAACTCCAGACGCAACCATGCGGAGAGTTCTGCTCGGTCCATTGACCCATCCGGCGCTGTCACGGCGACTGGCTGAGCGGGTCTATGCTTGCGCCCTTAGTGGCGTGGGTTGATGAGACGATCACCCACACGCACGCCATCGGTAATTTCCAGAATCAGGGCATACGAGACACGCTCAAAGGTGCGAAACACCATGAGCAAGCCATTGCGCTCATCCGGCAACTTCATCATGGGGCGGCTGCTGTCCGATGTGTCGACCACGCTGGCCCCATCCTTGAGTATGGCCAAGACAATGCCTGGCTCCATGCCATCAGCCGTTCCGCGGTTGATTGCCACCACCTGGTTCTGGGCAGCGTTCACGACAGCACTGCCATAGACCGAGACAATGCGCCCATCCACTTTGCCATCGGGCGCGCGCGGGGTGTAGGTCTGAAGCTGGCGCGGGGGCTCTGGCACCAGGCGGTCTCCGACACGTATTTCTTCTTTTGCACTGGTTATGTCGATGGTGGCGGGGACCAATGCCACGTTCTTGCTTCCGTCGCGGTTCTCCACCTCGGTCGTGCCTTCACTGCGGACGAGATTGGCCTTGCCAACGTATTGCGCCTCATAGCCCAGTACTTCGCCGGTGGTCGGGTCTTTCAGCGGTGTGGCATTGCGGAAAACGCGGAACTGCTGCTCACGCCGCTGATCGTCCAGCAGGGGCGAGCCATCCGGCCCACGCGCATACGCGCGGTCGCCTTTGGTAATAAGTACCCGGCTTTCCAGGGCTGAGACGATGCGCGGCGCTGCACGCAATCCGGACTCGTCCACGATGATGGGTTCGGCCAGGAAGGCTTCAATGATGCTGGAGCGCAGGGTTGGCAACGCAGCGTCGGACAGCATTTCGTACCGTGTGCGTGGAGCCACTTTGACGGTGGGCGGGTCAGTCTGGTCGCCCTCCAGCCGCAGTCGGGCCAAGCCATCCTTGCGATCAAGGACCAGAACCTGGCCCGGGTAGATGCGGTGCGGGTTCTTGATATCGTCGAGATTCATGCCCCACAACTCGGGCCAGCGCCAGGCGCGTTTCAGGTACAGCCCGGAGATGGCCCACAGGGTATCACCCGACTTGATGGTGTAGCGGTCGGGCGCATTCGGCGCCAACTCGCTCAGGGGCACACCCTTTTGTGCCACTTCGTTGGCGGTTTGCCGCTGCGCTGCCGAAATGGGGAAATTTTGGGACCAAGCTGGCGCTGTCACGAAAGCACTCGCCAATGCGGTCAGTGCAGCCAGCTTGGCCATTGCCACGGTGGATTTGGCCATCAGGTGTATCGTCATATCGTGTTGCAGTTCCAGAAAGTAACTTGATAAGTTACGCGCGATTTTGCGCTCAAGCCCTTGATTCGGCAACGTTTTTAGCCTTCTGCCTGTGCGCCGCTGCCCAAAAGTGGCGAAAATAGCCACATTTTTGAAATCTGCCGGGTCGACTGCGACCTGCAACCGCTTCACTATGGCTCTACTCCCTATCCTCTGCTACCCCGATCCGAAGCTCCACCGCGTTGCCAAGCCAGTGGCGGTGGTCGACTCCCGTATCCAGACCCTCGTGGCGGATATGTTGGAAACCATGTACGACGCCAAGGGCATAGGCCTGGCGGCGACCCAGATCGACGTCCATGAGCGCGTGATCGTGATTGACGTGTCCGAGGAACATGACGATCCCCTGGTGTTGATCAACCCCGAGTTGGTGTGGACCAGCGCCGAGACCCATCTCAATGAAGAGGGGTGCCTGTCGGTGCCGGGCATTTACGACGGTGTCCAGCGGTATGACGCGGTGCATGTGCGGGCGCTGGATTTGCAGGGTCAGGCGCGTACCATCGAGGCCGAGGAACTGCTCGCTGTATGTGTCCAGCACGAAATGGATCACCTGATGGGCAAGGTCTTTGTGGAATACCTCTCACCCCTCAAGCGCAACCGGATCAAGAAAAAAATGCTCAAGGCCCAGCGCGAGGACGCCCAGTGAGTGCCATCCAGACGGGAGTGTGGTCGTGAGGATCATTTTTGCCGGAACACCTGAGTTTGCACGCGTGGCGCTGGAGCGCCTGCACGCCAGCGGCCACACTATCGCGCTGGTGCTGACTCAACCCGACCGCCCCGCTGGCCGTGGCATGAAACTGCAATCATCCAGCGTCAAGCAGTTTGCACTGGAGCACGGTCTGCCGGTGGCCCAACCCCGTAGTCTCAAACTGGACGGGAAATATCCCGAAGATGCGGCCATCGCACGCAATGCCATTGCCGATGCCAAAGCCGATGTGATGGTCGTCGCAGCCTACGGCCTAATCCTGCCGCAGTGGGTGTTGGACGAGATGAGTGGAAGCGAGAACATGAGTGCCGGCGGGCCGCACTTAGACGCGAGGACCACCTTGGGGGGCAGCTCATCACACGCAGTGGCAAGCGTGGGGGCGAAGTTCGGATGCTTGAATATCCATGGTTCGTTGCTGCCGCGCTGGCGCGGCGCGGCTCCGATTCACCGGGCAATCGAGGCGGGTGACGCCCAAACCGGCGTCACCATCATGCAAATGGATGCGGGGCTGGACACCGGTGACATGCTGTTCATGCACACGATGCCGATTGAGCCGACGGACACCACCGCGGCCCTGCACGACCGCATGGCCGACCTGGGCGGAAAACTGATTGTGCTGGCACTGGACCAGGCGGCTGGCGGACACCTCAAGCCTATACGCCAACCGAGCGAGGGCATCACCTATGCCCACAAGATCGAAAAACACGAAGCGGCCATCGACTGGAATCTGGACGCGCAAACCATTGTGCGGCGGGTCCGGGCATTCAATCCCTTTCCAGTCGCGACCGCGATGCTGGATGGCGCAGTGATCAAAGTGTGGTCTGCGCAGGCCGCGCAAGTTCGCCCCGAGGATGTGGCAGACTCCGCCACTGGCAGCACGGCACCAGGAACCATTCTGGCGGTAGCCCCTGAAGGCATTGCCGTAGCTGCTATGGACTCTGTAGTGATATTGACGGAATTGCAGCGATCGGGTGGCAAGCGACTGGCGGCTGCGGACTTTCTGCGCGGGTTTACCTTGCAGGTCGGTCAGGTTCTGGCGTGATGGCGCGTTGGCTGGCCTGGTGGCGCCATCCGGAGTTCCAACTTGGCCTGCGTGAAATGGCGGCCGTTTCCCCCGGCTTGGCAGCATGGGGCTTGATGACGGGTGTGGCCATGGTCAAGTCGGGCATGAGCCCCTTGGAAGCGGTGGCCATGAGCCTGATGGTGTTTGCAGGCAGCTCACAACTGGCGGCAATTCCCCTGATTGCGGCAGGCGCTCCGGTCTGGGTGATCTGGGCCACGGCGTTTTGCGTGAACCTGCGCTTCGTGGTGTTTAGCGCACACATGCGACCCTACTTGATGCATCTTCCACTGCGTTGGCGTTTGTTCAACGGCTACCTGACCGCCGACCTTAGCTATGTGATGTTTACCAAGCGGTTTCACCACCCAGCGACCGATGCGGTCGGACAGCGTAATCAGTTGGCCTACCTGGGTGGCGGCAGCTTCTTCAACTGGAGCAGCTGGCAAATTGCCAGCATGCTGGGAATCGGCTTGGCCCACTCCATCCCGACCAACTGGGGTCTGGGGTTTGCTGGCATTCTGGCCCTCCTGGGCGTGGGCTGCTCGCTGGCCAGCACCCACTTGCGCCGGGTCTCGGCCGGGGTTGCTGCGATGGCAGCGGTCGCGGCATTTGCGCTGCCCTTCAAGCTCAATATCGTCGTGGCCATTGCGGCGGCAGTCGCCCTGTGCCTGATGCTGGAGCACCTGCCGCCCACCCGCCAGCCCCCACGGGTCAAAGGTCCCGCATGAATCCGTCTGCAATGAACATGACCGACGGCTGGACGCTGGGCGTGATCCTGGGGCTGGCGCTGGTTACCCTGGTTACACGATGTTTCTTTTTTCTCAGCAGCCAACCCTGGCAATTGCCCCATTGGGCGCAGCGCGGGCTGCAATATGCGCCCATTGCAGCGTTGTCGGCCGTCGTGCTGCCTGAAGTGGTGATGACGCAGGGGCAATTGATCACCACCTGGCTGGATGCTCGTGTCTTTGCCACGGTTGCCGGTGCGGCCTATTTCTTTGCCCGCAAGGGGCAAGGGCAGGCGGTGTTGGGCACCATCGTGACGGGAATGGCGGTCTACTTGCCACTGCATATCGGCCTGGGCTGGTGAGCCTGCGCCTTCTACAATCCACTTAGTCAGGGCAAGCGCCCGGTGCGCGGCCCGCCCAGTTCCAAACTACCCGGAGGTCTCACCGTGAACTTCATTCGTTTTTCTGATTTGTGCGCCAGTGGCAAGGTCAATGGCAAGCGTGTCTTCATCCGCGCCGACCTCAATGTGCCGCAGGACGACGCGGGCCGCATCACCGAAGACACGCGCATCCGGGCCAGCGTGC
>DAOQRI010000160.1:0-6184 GCA_035355475.1 Rhodoferax sp.
CTTGACGAGGCTGCGCTCATCGAATACCGCAACCGGTTCAACCTGCCGCTCTCAGACACGCAAGCGGCGAACCTGGAGTTCGTCAAGCCGGCGCAGGACAGCGCCGAGATGCGCTACCTGCACCAGCAGCGCCAGTTGCTGGGCGGCTACCTGCCACGCCGTCAGACCGACGCGGCCGTTGTGCCTGTACCAGCGTTGTCCACTTACGCGGCATTTGCCACCGCAGCTGCGGGCAAGGAAATGTCCACCACCATGGCCTTTGTGCGCCTGCTGGGCAATCTTCTGAAAGACAAAGAATTGGGTTCACGCATCGTGCCCATCGTCGCCGACGAGGCGCGCACCTTTGGCATGGCGAACCTGTTCAAGCAGGTGGGCATTTACAGCAGCGTGGGCCAGCATTACGAACCCGAAGACATCGGCTCGGTGCTGAGCTACCGTGAGGCGCTGGATGGCCAGATTCTGGAAGAGGGCATCAGCGAGGCCGGCGCCATCGCCAGCTGGACGGCAGCCGCCACCAGCTACAGCGTGCACGGGCTGGCCATGTTGCCGTTCTACATCTACTACTCCATGTTCGGCTTCCAGCGCGTGGGCGATGCCATCTGGGCCGCCGCCGACCAGCGCGCCCGCGGCTTCCTACTGGGCGCAACCTCGGGGCGCACCACGCTGGGTGGTGAGGGACTGCAACACCAGGACGGTAGCAGCCACCTGGTAGCGGCCACCATCCCCAACTGCAAGGCGTATGACCCCGCGTTTGCTGGTGAGATGGCCGTCATCATTGACCAGGGAATGCGCGAGATGCTAGTGGAGCAGAAGGACGTTTTCTACTACGTCACGCTGATGAACGAGAACTACGCCCAGCCCGATCTGCCAAACGGTGCGCGGGCCGACGTGGTACGTGGTTGCTATTATTTTGGTAGCTATTCACGCAATATCCACGAGGGACAAACCCTGATTTCATCATCAAAAAATGTGACCTTGCTCGGCTCCGGCGCCATCCTCACAGAGGTCATCAAGGCGGCTGAGCTATTGGCCGCACAGGGCGTGGATGTGTCCGTCTACAGCGTCACCAGCTGGAGTGAACTCGCCCGCGAAGGCCGCGCCTGTGCGCAGCGCCGCGTGGCGGGTGAGGCGGAAGTGCCTGCGCCCTTCATGACACGGCAGTTGCAGGCCAGCTCAGGCCCCATCATCGCCGCCACCGACTATGTGGTCGCCGTGCCCGAATGCATTCGCGCATACTTGCCGGAGGGTCGGCGTTGCATCACCCTGGGCACCGATGGCTTTGGCCGCAGCGATACGCGGGCGGCTTTGCGCGGCTACTTTGGCGTGGACGCGGCGAGCATCGTGCGGGCTGCGTTGGCGCTACAAATGAAATAGGCCATTAGCTCTCGTGGATTAGACGAACGCTGCTACAAAATTTGTAGTCTTAGCCTTCGACTTATTTGGTTTATGGTCCGGTGTGCGGTCGGCAGGTGGTTTCCCACAGCAACTGGCGCAGTTCATGGATCACAACCTCCAGCGTCGGCGCTTGCAGCTTGTTTTTGGTCAGGAACGCTGCCCACTGCTTTACCTTGGACGGGTCTCTTGCAAACTCCTTCGATAAACCCATGGGAAGGCTTTGCGGCAGTGGCGTCCCGCGTCGGGCAAAAGTTGCAGTGATGGCCTGCAGCAATACGATGGGTTCCAATCGCGCGTGCTGCACCAAGTACCAAACGTCAAAATAGTCCTTCAGTCGCGTATTCGCCATGCCAAGGCTGACCATGGCCTCGAATTTCTCTGCAACCACGGTGAAGCGGGGGTAGGCACGAATACTCGGAGCCAACATGCCAGTCAGCAGCACCGGGTAGTGCATGCGTTCAGCATCTGGTGTGACCGCATCGCCAAAACCCACGTCGATTTGTACGACGCATCGGGCTCCGTCCAACACGCCCAACAAAGTTACCCGCACCCCTGCATAGTTGGCTTCCTTGCGGATTTCTGTGGCGCGTACGGTGTTGGGGTCGAACAATATGCCATCATCGTGGGGCAGCGCGCATACGGTTCGGAACGCGCTGATCAGATCCGCCATGTCGGATGAGCCAAAGCCCAGCAAGTCTATGTCGCGCGTGGGGCGGTGCGGCTGGTCAAACCACAGGTCGAACAGCAGTGCTCCCTTGAGCAAGAATGCATCCGCCCATTGCGACACGCCCAGGCGGTAGAGCAGGCGCTCCAGCGCATATTTCGTCAGGATCAGGTTGTAATCCATGTCCTGCTGTTTGGCCCGCGTGAGCAAACGGGCGCGGACCGATGCAGCCACGTTGATGGCGGTATTCACGGTTTGGCCCCCATGGCTTCCATGTAAGGCCGGATCACATTAGCCACCCGGCAAATTTGGGCATAGCGCCACAGTTCGTCCATCGTGACGCGGCGTTGCCGCCAGGCTTCATGCAGTGCCTCGAGCGCCACGTCCAGACCGATCTTGTTGCGAAACTTGAAGCAATCGGCCACGGTCTTTGCCTCGCAAAACACGCGTACATCCACGCCTGCGACGTCCACGGTTTCAACGCCTGCAGTCATGGCGTCGCCCGACATGTGCACCACCCGCAGCGGGGGATAGCTGAGTTTGGGGGGGTGCGCCTTGTGGGGGATGGCGAGCCAAATTTCTGCAGACTGCTGCGTGGTCAGGTCCAACACGCGCAGCGCGGAGATCAAGCAGATCACGCCCTGTGTGCTCCTGGTTGCCACTTCTGTCAGTGCGCCGTGCTCGGAGAGTGGCCGGTCTGGCAGCGTGTACAGACCACGCCCAAGTTGAGCAAGCTGGCCTTCACGCACCAACTTCGCCAGCGCTACGCGTGATTCTCCTGCCGCTCCCAAATCCCGTGTGCGCAGCACTCCCTTGCTGCGCGCGAGGGCGAGAATGGGGTGTTGAGTTTTGAGCTTCATGGCGGAAGTTTATACAAAAACGCGGCATAAATGTATAAATGCCGAATATTTGTACGGTAGATTTGACCAGAACCACACTTCGCGGAGCCACGGGCACACCACAAACACAGTGAGCAGCGCTTCCAGAATGTCCAGATTTTTTGTTCAGAGTGGCTGGAGATGCATTCAAATCGCGCGCCAATGGTGCCTCGACAATGGCGAGCCCACCCGTGAGCGCTGTATCTTCGCAAGCACCCGCGTGGCGTTCACCTCCAGCAGGCGTGAAAATTCCAGCACATCCTCGCACACCAGACCGGCAAAGTAGTCGGTGCGCCAGCGCTGCGCATCGACCTCGCTTGCGGCCAACACAGACTCAAGGTGTTTTGCCGATCTGGCGTTTTTCGGCGAGCGCAACCCTTTCTTGGAGGTCTTGTCGTTGGCGATCGTCCATGCAGCACTTTTACGCAGTGGTCAGATACTTCTTCACCACCCCGGCCAAAGCATGCTTGGGGCTCGATTGAATTTTCATCAGCAGCGCATGCCGCGCTTCGGGTAGTTCAAAGCGCTGGCATAGATCGGCCTGGATGCGCGCTAGCAGTGCCGCAGCCACTTCAGCGTCGGCCAGAGCGCGGTGGGCGCGGCCTGCGTTGGGCAGCTGGTGCAGGGCCGCCAGGGCACCCAGGGAGTGGCTGCGTGCCTCGGGGTGCAGGCGCCGGGACAACAACACCGTGCATGCAAAGGACTGCGCTGCGGGCAGATTCAGTCTGGCCAACTCGGCCTGCCAGTAGCGCCGGTCAAACGAGGCGTTGTGGGCCACCATGGGCGTGTCGCCGACAAAGCGGCTGGCCTCGGCCATCACCTCGGAAGCGGGTGGCGCGGCGCGGACCATGGCATTGCTGATGCCGGTGAACGACTCGATGAAGGGAGAAATGTGCACCCCCGCATTCATCAGGCTCTGGAAACGCCCCACCACCGCGCCGCCCTCCAGCATCACAATGGCAATTTCCGTGGCGCGGTCGCCCATGGCAGGGGACAGGCCGGTGGTTTCGAAGTCGATGACAGCGATGCGGGGCATTCCGGAAGGATTGTTTTCAGCGTAGGTTTGGTGAGGCACCATCGAGCGCATCGAGATCGGCCAGGTCCTTGTGGCGACCTGTGGTTCGTTTGTTGGTCTTAAAGTCGTCAAGCGAGATGAAGTTCAATTCTTGGCTATCCACATCCACCGTGACGCCTCTGGCAAAGGCAGATGCGAATTCGACCCCGTCAATGCTGGTCAGTAGATCAATACGGCGTGGTGGAAAGCCCAGCTGGATCACACGATCTGGCGTCGTCAGGTCTTCCACTCCAATCCCAAGAGCTCCGAAGCCAAATTGTTCAAGAGCGCTAAGCACCCGTTTTGCATTGGCAGGGTCAGTGCCAATCCAGAAATCCAGATCACCTGTGTATCGGGGGTGGCCGTAGGCCGCGAGCGCGTAGCCTCCAACAATCAGGTACTCAACCTGATTTAAGTTGAGCAATGCGACAAACTCTTTGAAGTCTTCGTTCAGCATCCTGCCCTCCCATTTGCTGTCGCAACACTTCCACTGCTGCCAGTCGCGCCGCCACAGTCTGGGAAAGCCAGAACTGCAAGTCACCCTTGACCCTACTGTCTGCAGGATGCAAAGGTTTTTTTTGAACGACACGTTGCATGCTCATGTGTCTATTGTCAGGTAATTTCCCAAGCTGGTGGGGTTGCCAGCGCACTACCTGCATTTCGACCGAAAGCATCCATACCTGCAAGTAGTCTGGCCAAGTCAAAAGTGAAGTTTGAGCCGAGTAGACTGCTTGAAATCATCATGAATCCGAAGAAGCCATTGAACCTATTTGCGAAAACCACCCTGCCCAAGGCTAGCTTTGTCGCGGTGGCCCTGCTGGGTGGCCTCTGCGTTTCTGCGGCGTGTGCGCAAGCCACGCCCGACAAGGTGCCCGTCATTGCGTTGGTGGCCACTGTTGGCGACCAGGTGAGTTATTCACGCCAGCGGTCCGCGGTCGGTACCCGAATTGACCCGACCTTCCGCAAGACGGTTGCCATTCCGGCGCAGACGCTGAATGCTGCGGTGCTGAAGGGGCTGGACCGTGCCATTGAGCGCGAAGAACCCGGATCCAAGCGGCTGTTCTTGCTCTGGAACACGCCCGCGGACACAACCGAGGCGCTGAAGGCAGCACATGGTGAGCAGCGCAATGTATTGATGTTTGAGGCCTTGCTCGCCCAGCTCCGGGGCATGCCCCAGCGCATGGAATGGGATCGCATCGAAGCCATCCTGCCCCGCTATGCGCGGGGTGAGCGCGACGGCATGGGAAGCAAACTCGGCGGCATCGGTTTCTACGTGCAGCCGCTGAAGAACGTGGTGGTCGAGTTCCAGGACAACGGCGACACGGTGACGACCGAGTCCGACGGCAGCAGCCGCACCGTTGATCCCAAAACCGGCGAGAAGGGCAACTATTCAACCTTTGTCGCACCCTACTTTTTCTTTGATCGCATCACGCTGGACGCCCGCACGCTGGAGGTGCTGGGTCGAAAATCGCACTTCGACAACGTCAAGTACCACGACCCCAACTCCACGGCGAACGATGTGGCAGACCAGATGCCGGTGGCCGAGATGTTTGCGCGACTGGCAACCCTGATGGAGCAATCGGCCTACCGCTCGGTGCGCGGTGTGCGGCCCGAAGTGCTGGTGTCCCCCTTACAGGCGGTATCTGTGCCGCAAAAGCCGGAGACGCCGTTGCGGTAGTGGCCCATCCTTCAACTCGGCGTATGCGCGACAATGGCGCCTTCTTTGCCAGCCCACGAATAACAGCCTTGTCTTCGCCCTCCACACCGTCCGCGAACGCCGCACCCGCTTCCGCCTCCACCACCATGACGCCGCAAGAGCGCCGATCCAGCGCATCGCTGGCGATGATCTTTGCCTTTCGCATGCTGGGTCTGTTCCTGGTGCTGCCGGTGTTTGCTCTGGAAGCGCGCAAGTATCCCGGTGGGGACGACCCCGCCCTGGTGGGGCTTGCCATGGGCATTTATGGCCTGACGCAGGGTTTTTTGCAGATTCCGTTTGGCGTGGCGTCGGACCGTTTTGGCCGCAAGCGGGTGATGGTGATCGGGCTGGTCATCTTCGCCGCCGGGAGCATTCTGGCTGCGTTGGCGCCCACCATGGCGTGGCTGGTGGCCGGGCGTGCCCTGCAGGGCGCAGGCGCTATTTCGGCGGCAGTGACGGCCTTGCTGGCAGACCAGACGCGTGATGTGGTGCGCACC
>DAOQRI010000161.1:0-6157 GCA_035355475.1 Rhodoferax sp.
CGGAGCACGCCGTCGAAGTGGGACGAGCTCGCCAAGCAGTACACGGACGAGCCCGGCTCCGGCGAAACCGGCGGCGACCTCGGCACCTTCGCCCGGGGCTCCATGGTGCCGTCCTTCGAAGACGCGGCCTTCAAGCTGCCCGTGGGCACCAGCACCGAGGACCGCGCCCGTGTGCAGATGCTGGGCGTGGCCATCACGGCGCTCAGCCAAGGTATCGCCTATTTCCATGCCGGGATCGACGTTCTGCGCTCCAAGTCCATGGACCGCAACAGCTTTGATTCCGGGGACTGGTTCAACCGGCTGGACTGGACCTACCAGACCAACTACTTTGGCACCGGCCTGCCGCCCAAGGGCGACAACGGTGCCAGCTGGGCACTGATGCAGCCATTGCTGGCCAATGCCGCACTGCTCCCAACTCCCGCCGACATTGCGTTTGCACGGGATGTCTCGCGTGACCTGCTAGCCATTCGTGCCAGCACCAGCTTGCTGCGCCTGCGCTCTGCCCCTGACATCCGCCAGCGTCTGACGTTTCCCAACTCCGGGCCCGGCCAGAATCCGGTCGTACTGGTGGGTCACTTGGATGGCAAGGGCTACCCAGGAGCGAACTTCAACGACCTGCTGTACCTGATCAACGTGGACAAATTGGCACACACCATCGCCCTGCCTGAACACGCCAACAAGGCCTATGCGTTGCACCCTGTGCAAGCCGCCAGCACGGGTGCCGATGCGCGCGTGCGCGATGGCGCGCGCTTCGACCCGGCCAACGGCAGCTTCACCGTGCCAGCGCGCAGCACCGCCGTGTTTGTGGTTCGCTAATCTGTTCCATTCATCTCACCCTCACGCATCCATGCCAACACCCCGCCGCTACGGCAACACCGACCTCTTTCTCAATCCCCTGGGCCTGGGCGCCGCGCAAATAGGCGACCCGCAACTCGACGATGCCGCAGTGGGCCAACTGCTCAATGCGTCGGTGGACGCAGGCATCAACCTGCTGGACACCGCACCTAGTTATGGTATTTCCGAAGAGCGCATCGGTCGCCACCTGTCCGCGCGGCGCAGTGAGGTGGTCATTTCCACCAAACTTGGTTATGGCGTCAATGGCATTGCGGACTGGACCGGCCCTTGCATCACGGCAGGCATTGAACAAGCCCTCAGGCTGCTTCGCACCGACCATATTGACATCGCACACTTCCACTCCTGCCCTCGCCAGGTGCTGGAGCAGACCGACGTGATAGACGCACTGGATGCGGCCAAACGCGCCGGCAAAGTGCGCGCCATGGCCTACTCGGGCGAGAACGACGATCTCGCCTGGGCGGTGGCCTGCGGGCGGTTCGACGGCTTCATGGCCTCGTTGAACATCTGCGACCAGCGCATCCACACCCACCAACTGCCTGCCATGACGGGCAAGGGCTTTATCGCCAAGCGTGCGGTGGCCAATCACCCCTGGCGATTTGCCCAGCGTCCTGTGGGAGACTACTGCGAGGAATACTGGGCGCGCTGGCAGGCCATGGGACTGGACAACCGGGGGCTGGAGTGGGGCGAAATTTCGCTGCGCTTTGCGCTGTCATTTCCCCATGTAAGCGCGGCCATTGTGGGCACCGCCAACGTTCAGCACCTCCTGCAGAGCCTGCAGTGGGTCGCAAAAGGCCCGCTGCCCGCCGACTGGGTGACCGAGCTTCACACCGCCTTCGCGCAGCACGACAACGACTGGACAGGGCAAATCTGAACCGAATAACATGGAGCTGATTGCACCAACCACCGTGCGCTATGCCCCATTCCGTTCAGCATCCATTCTTGAGTCGTTCGGCGTCGATCTTTGCCGTCATCAGCGGCATTGCCATTACCCTTGCGTTGTTGATGGCCTGGCATCTGGCCGCGCGAACCACACAGGACACGGTGGTCGCCTCTGCTGAGGCGGCCAATCTGGCAACCACGCAGATTTTTGCTTCCGAGGTGTGGCACGAAATTGCGCCATTGCTACCTGCGCCCCACGCAAGTGCAACCGAAGTGCGTGATAACCCCAAACTACCCGACATTGACAGGCGGGTACGACTGTTCATCCGCAACACGGATATCGTCAAGGTCAAGATCTTTGATTTGAAAGGCCTGACCGTCTACTCGTCCGAAACCCGGCAGATTGGCGAAGACAAGTCGAAGACTACCGGCTTCATCAGCGCCAAAGCAGGCAAAGCTGTCAGTGAACTCACCTTCCGCGCGACATTCAAGAGCTTTGATGGCGAGTTGGTGGATCGCAATCTGGTGTCATCCTACGTGCCGGTCACCCAAGCTGGACACGTGGAAGGCATCGCAGAAATCTACACCGACCGCACACGCGAAATAGCGGAGACCGAGAATCAGCTGCAAGACCTACTGCGAAAAATCATTCCCATATTTCTCGTGCTTTTTGTGGTGTTGTTGCTGTCGTTCAGGCACTCGGATCAGATGCGCAGTAGGCATGAAGAGTCGCTTTTGGTGCTGGCACAGGAAAACCGCAACGCCCGGTTGGCGGCGGAACAAGCCAACACCACAAAATCGCAGTTTCTGGCAACCATGAGCCACGAGATTCGCACACCTATGAATGGCGTCATTGGCATGGCGCAGTTGCTCATGGATACGCCGTTGAACGACGAACAGCGCGAGTTCGTGCGCAACATCTCTGCGTCGGGTGAAGCACTGCTGGCCATCATCAATGACATCCTGGACCTGTCAAAGATCGAGGCTGGACGCATGGATTTTGAAGTCGCCCCGTTTTCCATCGGGGATACCCTGAATGCGGTAACTTCACTGGTCACTCCCCGTGTGAAGGAGAAAGGCATTCGCCTGGAGGTCAACGTGGACGAGGGTACAGGTGGCTACTGCCTGGGTGATGGGCTGCGTGTGCGCCAGGTGCTGCTCAATCTGGTGGGCAACGCCGTGAAATTCACAGAGCGTGGGTCTGTGACGGTTCACATCTCGCGCAAGGGAACTCTTTTGCACTTCGACGTGAAAGATACGGGGGCTGGCATATCAGCCGAGGGGTTGGCGCGCCTGTTTTCCAGCTTTTCTCAGGTCGATGCATCAACAACACGGCGTTATGGCGGCACTGGGCTGGGCCTGGCCATCAGCAAGCGTTTGGTCGAAGGGATGGGCGGCTCCATTGGCGTGGAGAGCGCTGAAGGCCAAGGCAGTCGATTCTGGTTCGACTTGCCGTTGACCACCGTCAATGACCCACAAGAAGTCGCCGCCCTTGCAGATGCAACTCCGACCACCAGTAGCGCCCCTGCCCAATCGGATCGCACACCCATAACAGCATCTATCGCCATCGGAGGGGCTGCTCATATCCTCCTGGCTGAAGACCATGTGGTCAATCAAAAGCTGGCCCTGGCACTTCTGGCGCGCCTGGGATACACCGTTGACCTGGCCCAAAACGGTCGGGAAGCGGTAGCTGCTGCCGCAGCGCGTACGTACGACGTGATCTTGATGGACATGCAAATGCCGGAAATGGACGGGCTTGAAGCCACACGCCAGATTCGGGCACAGGCGGGGCCCAACCAGTCGACACACATCATCGCCCTCACCGCCAATGCCATGCAGGCCGACAAGGATGCGTGCAGCGCCGCGGGCATGAATGACTTCCTGTCCAAACCTTTCAATCGCGAATCCCTCGCGCAATGCATTGCAAAGGGGTTGGCCTCTCCGAGGCAATGACAGAGCCATATTTGGCAACTGACGGAACTTTGTCACGCTTGAGTCGGCTTTTGCCAAGCGCAGCACCGTCTTAAATGGCAATGGGCGCCTAAACTTGGCACCCCAAAACTCTCGGACTTGCTGCCCCATGGATACTGGAAAAATTACGACATGGTTCGACCAGGCTCAACCTATTTTGGTCGCTTTTGGGCTCAAAGCCATTGGCGCACTGGTTGTATTCATTGTCGGTCGCTGGCTCATCAACATCGTGACCGGTCTGGTTGGCGCTGGCATGACGCGCCAGAAGCTCGACCCCACGGTGCAGCGCTACCTGGTGAGCTTCATCACTGTGTCGCTGAACATCATTCTTGTGGTGGCGATTCTGGGCTACTTCGGTGTGGAGACCACCTCATTTGCCGCATTGGTGGCCGGTGCCGGTGTAGCCATCGGTGCCGCCTGGAGCGGCTTGCTGGGCAATTTTGCAGCGGGCATCTTCCTGCTGGTGCTGCGGCCCTACCAGGTGGGTGATTACGTGGGCGTGGGCGGTACGGAAGGCACCGTAGTGGAGCTGGGCCTGTTTGGCACCACCATCACCACACCCGACAACGTCAAGACCATTGTGGGCAACGGAAAGATCATGGGTGGCGACATCAAAAACTTCTCGGCCAACCCGCACCGCCGGGTGGAGCTGGTGGCCCAGTTGGCAGGTAGCGCGGATGTGCACAAGGCCAAGGCCATGCTGAAGGAGTCGGTCTCCAAAGTCGCCAATATTTCCAAAACGCCGGCGGTGGATGTCGAGATTCTGGAGTTCAACGAATTTGGGCCCAAGCTCGCCGTGCGCCCCTACTGCCACACCAACGACTATTGGCAAGTCTATTTCGATACCAACAAGACCATAGCCGACACGCTGGGTTCAGCCGGGTTCCCTGTTGCGACACGACCGGTCAAGATCTATCCGGTCTGACGGTTGCGTCAGGATTAGCAGACGATTTTTTTGTTCACAGGAGACAGCAATGGGACTATTGGATTCGGTATTGGGCGCCGTAGCCGGGCAAATGCAACACGGTGGCAACGCGGAAATGGGTGGCGGCCTGGGCAATATTCTGGGCAGCTTGCTGGCCAACAACTCGGAGGTGGGTGGCCTGGGCGGTCTGGTTGAAAAGTTCCAGCAAAACGGTATGGGTGATATCGTCAGCTCCTGGATTGGCCGGGGCGAGAACCTTCCCATTTCGGCCGACCAGATTGCCAGTGCCTTTGGCAGTGGCCCGCTGGCCAACATCGCCAGCCAACTCGGTATTGACCCTGCTCAGGCATCGGGCCAGCTGGCACAAATGCTGCCGGGTTTGATCGACAAGCTCACGCCAAACGGCGCGCTGCCAGAAGGTGGGCTGGGCAATTCTGGTGACCTGATGGGCATGTTGGGCGGCTTGCTCAAGGGTTGATTGCGGGCTTGCATGCCAACCCTGCGTGACCTTTGTCACGGAGGGTTGGCGCCTTTGCGGCCACACTGGCATGCTGTTCCCAATGGCATGCAACATGACCCAAAAGATTTTCCAGTTCGGTGAGCAACTTCCCGAATACAGCATTGCTGTTCTGAACGAGCGTGCGGTACGCGCAGGCGCTGGCATTCTGTTCTTCTTCGCAATCGTCACCTTTATGAACGCGTTTTTGATGGGCAACTTCTTGCCCACACGCGTTTTCATCGTCGCCTTTCTGGTGGACTTCACGGTGCGCATTTTCATCAACCCCCGCTTTGCACCCAGCCTGATTGTGGGCCAGTGGGCCGTGCGCAAGCAGCGCCCCGACTACGTGGGCGCACCACAAAAACGCTTTGCCTGGGCGATCGGCTTTGGGCTGGCGCTGCTGATGTTTTATCTGATGGTTTGGAACAACGTGATTGGCCCCATCAACATGCTGGTCTGCTCGGTGTGCATGTTGCTGCTGTTCTTTGAAGCGTCTTTCGGCATCTGTGTGGGCTGCAAAGTCTATAACGCGTTCAACAAGGAGAAAGCCCAGTTGTGCCCAGGCGGCGTGTGTGAATTGCCGTTGGCGCAAGTGCCATCCGTTCGGACATGGCAGGTGTTGATCGTGGCGGCATTTTTGGGTTCAGTCGGCATGGTGGGGCACTGGGTTTATCAGGATCCACCCACCGATCTGCATCCGATGGACCATTCCATGCACCAATCACCCGCAGTGCCAGTTGACCCGGCCGAAGCCGCTCGCTGCCAGGTTCCCGCATTTGCCAAGGCCATGGGGCATGAAGACAAATGGAAGCAGCACAATAACTGCCCTTAATATGGGTGCCTACCCAGAGACCAGGTCTGCCAAGCCTGCATAGCCAATTGGGGGGCTTTCTTTCCAGGCCACGACAAATGTGCGTGAGGCCAGCCCACTGGATATGCGCGCCATCTGTTTGCGTTCTCCTTCAAGGCGTGCGCGCAACACCGGGTCCGTCGTGCCAGCGGCCAAAACGCTCTTGTTGATGACCCAG
>DAOQRI010000162.1:0-6145 GCA_035355475.1 Rhodoferax sp.
CTGAAAAAGACTCTTCTTTGCGTCCTGCCTTGCCGACAATAAATTCCAGGCGAAAGAAATGCTCCACGCGCAGACAGCCGCGCACTTCACCCTCATGAATCAACAGGCTCTTCGCCCGGTTGAGGGTGGCGTCATCCAGGACGGTGCCATGGTTAAAGAGCTCAAAGGTTTCGCCGCTTTCAGCTTTCTCGGCAGTGCTGATGAGCTGCTCGATGGCCTCCACCATCTGCGTTTCGTCGACTGGCTCGATCTTGAAAACCGACAGATCTGACAATTGCCGGCGATTGATCAGCCGGTTGAAGTCACGCATCTTGCTCTTGAAGGTGACCAAGCCATCGCGCAATTCGCGTAAACAAGCGGTCACGTTCACAACGGCGCTGCGTGATTTGCGATCAAGCGCCTGCTCCTCCTGGGACAAATGCGCGGCGAACTCAATGATCCGGTTGATCTCGGTTTCACTACCAGCCACAAACTGGAACTTGGTCAGCCCCCCCATATGCAACTTCGCCAGCCCAGCATCCAGATCCCGATCAAGCGCAATCAAATCGGCACATTCACGGTGGTAGACCGACAAAGACTCAGAGAGTTGCGTCAGACCCACCTCATCCGTTCCCAGCCAGCGCTGATGGGACAAGTCCGCCAGATTCTCAAACATCTGGTCATTGTCGCGGCGGTTTTCCCGCAACCGGGTGATGTTGATGTGGTCGTTGCCCAAAGCATCAAGCTGGCATTGCAGTTCACGTTCTTTTTCGCGAAGGTTTTTGGCCGACATGACCGAGTTATCAAGATCGGCATCAAGAATCGATAACGTATTTTCCAACTCGGTGATCCGCGCCGTGCGTGCACCATGGTCAGTTTTGAGCACGTGCAATTCATTGAATCGCTGGATTTGCGTCTCAATTTGCCGCACCGATGCATCCAGTCGATCCTTTTCCCTGCGCGACGCGTCAAGATCCTGGGCCGCCTTGATCTGCAGTTCCAGACCCACCAACAATTGCATCAGTTCATCCAGACGCTGCTGAATTTCGTCATGTGATCGCTGGGTATGTTGAGGCGAGAGGCCCTGAACAGAAAGCCTGAGTCCTGACAGTGTCAGCGTGCCGGAGGTGGCTGCTTGATCTGTTTCAAGCCAAAGTTTGAGTTCAACCGGGTCGGTCGTGAAGTCATCCGAGGCCAGCGTCATGACTTGCTGGCTGAGCGTACGATTCAGCGTATCAAGCTGCTGCGGACTCAGCAGGGTCTTCAAGTGCAGATAAAGGTTGTCGGTCAACGTGGCCAATTCCCTCTTCAATTGCTTGCGTTCACTCTCGGCAGCTTGAATATCGCGACGAATGGCGTCAATGCCACGGGTGCTCGCGTTTTGCAGCAATGCCGTCTGCTTCTCGAGGCTACGGCGTTCATCAGCCAAGGCGTCATCCAGTATTGACTTGTCGGCAATCAGTGCGAACTCCGTCTCCAAAGTATCCTGGCGATGCTGCACATCCAATAACTGCTGACGTTGGCGCACTGCTTCAAGCTTACGTTCATTCAATTGGCGATCCTTGAGTTGGAGGTTGGCCTGCTGAGTTTCAACGTCAGCAATCGCGTCTCGCAGCCCATTTCCGCGCTCCTTGAAATGCGTCTCCCACTCCTGCAAGCGCCGATCAATCAGGGGACGAAAGTACAGCAACTTTCCGCGCACCTCAAGTCGCTTCAGTTGCTGACGCTCCATCACGTCGATGCTGGCTTGCTGGCGCACGGTGGCCAGATACTGTGCACGATCAGCATTGACCTCCGAAAAGGCTTTGTCCCATTCAGCCTTGAAGTCGATGCTTGAGTCCGGCAGATCACGGCGGAAAATAGCCAGCAGGTAGTCTTTCACCTCACTGGAGCGCAATTTATCCAATCGCAACGTACGGGTCAGAACGCGCTGGAATGCATCGGCATGGCTCGCGTGCTCCAGCTTGAAAACCGTGAAATCGGGCTCCTGATCCAGGATCCTTCGACGTGTTCCATACAGTGCCGATGCAAACTCACCGGAGGTGTAGCTGAAAACCAGCTTGCCAATGCTCGCCATGTGCGCCTTCAACTGAGGCTGCTGAACTTGAGTGCCATCGGGCAGACGGTAGTCATCAAGCTTCAGATCGCCCTTGTATGCGAAATATTCGTAATCGTGGCTAACACCTTTGCCGACGCAGCCCAGCACCACGGTTCCAGTGGTGGGGAGCGCCACCTCCAGCAAGATGTAGGCGCCGTTGTTGGGAAAATAGAAGCGCCGACTGGTGTCCACATCATGGGCGCCGAAGTCCATCCGACGTTTATCGATGATCAGCAAGAATTGCAGGGCATTGATCAGACTGGTTTTACCGGCGTTGTTGGGCGCAATCAATGAAACCGATGCATCCAGGGGAAGTTCGGCACGTCGATAGCCTGCGCTATTGAGCAAAGCCATGCGCTGGAATCCGTAATGAATCATTCCATATCCTCCGCTCGGGGCAATTCCGGCACGTCGTCAGGCAGCCCTTTGGTGTTCGCCAATTCCTCAAAGCGATCGAGATAACGAAATACTGACGGCAAGATGCGCCAAGTGTTTCCTTCGCTACTTGCGAACCCGTAATTGCCGGCTGCGCGAAAAAGCTGTTGGAGTTGATCACGATCCGCAAGACTTTCCGCTTCCAGCAGCAACCGATTTTTCTCCAATATGGCATCGAGCAAGGCATCGTCGATCACCCAATCGGTAAATCGCCCCAGATGCAGACCGATGTCGGCCTGAAATTCAAATAGCAGCATAAAGAGCAGAGCCAACTGACGCGTCGTCTTCGAGACATTGCTGCTGGCGTCATCAAAATGAAACCACGCAAAACCTCGATCATCAATGCGTAAGTTGTAGCCCAGGTGTTTGAACAATAGCTCGTAAGCATCTCTTTCGCGTTCAAGTTCAGCCCAGAGCCGATGCTCGGCCATCCGGTTCATGTGTTTGCCACTGTTGAAAAAGCCAAAAATTTCACTTAAAAGCGGCAGCTTATGCAGGTACAAAGGGGTGGTCATATTCATGGGCTGCTCTCAATGGCCATTGCATTGTGTGTCAGGGCATGGGGGTAATGGATGACGCGTACGGTGTTTAGTCTCTGTGCCCCAGCCATGTCTGCCGGCGTCACTTCCCATTCCTTGCGCTCAATCAGCGCGTGATAAAGCCGCAAAACAGTGGCGTCCGTCAGGTCGGGGAAGTGTTCATGAAGCCAAAACAGCAGATCATCAATTGGCAAATCTTGACGCAAGGTACGCACGATGGCCGATTCATCAACCAGTTCCAGAGCCACCGTGCCAGCTTCAACTCGGTCTTCAGGAAAGGCAACCGTCGTCGGCTGAAAGTTGAGCGCTTCGCCCATGACGGTCAGTACTTCGTCGCCTACTGTCACGCGACGCGGCATGTCCCTGCGCCACAAAGGCAATTCACTGGCACTCAGGGTCGAATTCAGGCCACGCTTGCGCACGCGGCCCAAAAGCTGGCTGATGGCAGTCGACAAGACGTTATGTTGACGAATTTCCTCACGCAAAGGCAAAAGCGTGTCGCTGCAATGCTTCAGGACCTCCCGACCCAAGCGACGAAGCTCCTTGGCCTGAAAAGCCACTTGGCGCATGGACAAACGCTGTGTGTAAAGCGCACCTTGAATGGTCAGTGTCTCCAGCGCGTGATCCAGTGCATGCTCAGCATCCTCAAGATGGCGGTAAAAAGTGCCCGAAGGTCCGCTGTCCATCATTTCGGCCATCGGAGCAACGTAATCATCAAAAGCGGCGAGCACTTCACTGTAGCGCCGACCAATGGGTAAATTGGCGTCTTTGGACTTAGCGCGCTCGGTGAGTTCGAGAATGGCGTGCCGGTCCTGGTCCAACTGCTGTGAAATCTGGCGGAATAACTCCGCGAGCTGGGCTGCAGCCTGCCTGAGTTGATCAGAATCTCTGATTTGCAGACCTTCTGTCAATTTGCCAGTTGCCCCTTTTATGGCATCCACCCGAGCCTTCAAAACAGCCGACAGGCCAAGTTCATGCTCGCGAGTCAGCCCGCGAACGAACTCCAGAACCAGCGGGTTAATTTGCAGGGACGAGCCACGCGGCATCACTTGAAGCAGGTCAGTCGATGCCATCTGCCGCATGGCGGCCTCGCATTCCTCGATGCTTTTTCCTGGCGCGCGGCGAGCTATAACCTCGATGACCTGGGCCTGATCAAACGACGGGAAGTCCCGACCCAAGATCACCAGGCTCTCGATGACGTCCCAGTGAACATAAAGCGCGTGAATAAGGCTGCGTGGACTTACCAAATCATTTTCCAGTGTTGATGGGTCAATTGTCGACCAAGAGTAAGCAGAAACTGATTTGCTACGAAATCTGATGCTGCTTTGGCAATATCGTTGTGTCACAAAGTGCCGAATCAATCACGATTTCAAACGTGCATACTCACCAGCCATTTTTACATCGCGAATAAAGTTGTTAAACGCGCGGCCATTGCCAATGACTCTCGAGAGTCGTCAGCCGTTCATTCAACTGATACAGCTGCCGGGCAACCAGCAAAGGTGTCCGTCACGTCGGGCAGGACAGCGTCAGATAATAGCAACGACACGAATATTGACTGGCGAATCAAATGCGCCCGCGTAGGTTGCGACACGCGACCCGACAGGCAAACCAAAATCCAACGGCAGGCGCGGTGACAGGCGAATCAATTCACCTGCAGCACGGGAATAGTAGAGACTCACTGTGCAGGGTAAGGGCCTTGTGCCCACGTTGCGCTGCGTTGAAACTTGGCAGCGGCCCCCTGCTCAGGGCGTTGCCCCGAGACCCCAGTCAAACCGCCACGTCGCGCTTCGCTTGACGTGAATGGGGTATTGGGTTTGATCTGTAATTTCGAGATTTTGACCTCGCATGTGCCCAATCTAAGCACTGATTCCATGAATGATTCAGTGCCCCGGTTCGTAAGCTCACGCCATGAAAGCTTGGGGCCTGCTAATACCAAATTTGAATCGCCCCGGGGCGATTCAAGGTAGCAAGTCATGTGAATCAGATTTTGGACGTCGAGGAATCAAGGCATGAGTCTGATTGAACCTTGACACAAAACGCGTACCCAAACATAGGCCGGGCAATCACGCTGTGCCCGCCGGGCCTTTGGCGCCAGCAATGCACACCACCCAGCACGGTGCCTGCCACGTCGACCGCGATCCAGCAATCGAAGTGCTTACACTGGTCGCAGAGTTTCGGCTGAACGAGGTCAGGCATCACTTAAGTCATAGTGCGATGATATTGCAGGGTTTTACTACGCTGTCGGCCCAACCTGTGTCAGCAAGATTTGCGGCACCCTTTAACAAACGGTTTTTAACCAGTCGTTGTCAGCTATGCAGCGGTTGCTGACGTAGGTCCGCCCGAAATGCTCGCTCCAGACCCGACAGTCACCCTTGCAGCCTGACCGTCAGCAATACGGCTTCGATTTCAAGGATTGCTGCACCGGCCATCGATCAACAGCGGGTGTTCACAAGCGGCAGCTTTCGGGCATCAAAATTTAGCCTAGCCCATTTTGGTGCCATTTTGAATCAACCAGAGTGCGGGGAAGACTCCAAAAACTGGTGAAGCAGTTTGATTGTATGAATCGATTCTCCGCACCACAAGAGCACTGAGTAATTGAACTTCACGGGCTTGAACGATATCGGCTTCTCTAAGTCAAAGTGCAAACGTTGTTGTTAACCGGTCACCGGTCGTGTGTGTCAGTGCCAGCGCGGCAGCATCCATGTCACCCAATTCCCGGTAAAGCTCGGTAAGCTCCAGTAAGATGTTTGAGCTTTAATGTGCTTCAAATGAATCTCAAGCGAGCACATCCCCAATACACAGGTACTTGATTTCCACATAGTCGTCAATGCCGTGGTGCGAGCCTTCGCGGCCCAAACCAGACTGCTTGACCCCGCCAAACGGCACATGCTCGGTCGCCAGAATACCCACGTTGATGCCAACCATGCCGTATTCCAGCGCCTCGCTCACGCGCCAGATGCGCCCGATGTCGCGGCTGTAGAAGTAGCTGGCCAGACCAAACTCGGTGTTGTTGGCGGCAAAGATGGCCTCGGCCTCGGTGTCAAACTTGAACACCGGGGCAAAGGGCCCGAAGGTTTCCTCCCGGGCACACAGC
>DAOQRI010000163.1:0-6117 GCA_035355475.1 Rhodoferax sp.
GAAACCCCCACCTTCCGCCGACTCACCTTAGTCCGTTTCTTTCCAGCCCCGCACCATGGGTGGTATGAGTTTGTCTTTCTTGACCCGTGTATAAAAGGCAATGGCGGCCAGGTGCAGGCCAATCAGCACCAGAAGCAAGTTGGAGGACAGTTTGTGCAGGCCTGTGAGCCGATTGCTCACATCCTTGCTGACGAGTTCATACAAAGGCCCAAAAAAGGTGATGTCGTCATTCGCAAACAGGCCCGTGGCCACTTGAATGCCAACCAGCGCCAGCAACCCAAATACAGAAAATGCGCCCAGGGGGTTGTGACCAACCCCGCGCCACTCCCCCTGCAGGTAGGCTTTGAGCTTTGCAGGCGTCGGGACAAACTGGGAAAAGCGGGCATAGGTGGAACCGATCAAACCCCAGACAAGCCGGAAAACGATCAGCCCAACGATAAGAAGACCGATCTTTCCGTGCCAATCCATCAGATTGCCACCCAACTGCCCGCTGACAAAAGACGCCACGATACAAATGACGAGCAACCAATGGAATACGCGTGTCGGCAAATCCCAAAGTCGAATTCGTTTGGTACTCATGTCATCTGTCCTTTCAAAGTTCATAAAAAAGGCGCCCGCAGGCGCCTGTCTAAGCAAAATGCTGACTCAGCCTTTACTTCTTGGCTTTGAAATCGTCATGGCAGCCTTTGCAGGTACCGCCCAATTTGCCGAATTGTTCCTTCACGGCAGCGGCATCACCGGTCGCGGCAACTTTGGCCATTTCATTGGCTTCCTTGTTGAAAGCCATGGCAACCTTGCCGACGCCTTCTTTGTTGGTGAAGAATTCGGGCTTCACGCGGGTTGCTTCCCAGCCAGTGCCCTTGTCGGTACCCGCAGGAAACAGCACACCCATGCCGGAGTTGGCGATCGCCTGGATCACATTGGCTGACTTGACCACGTCATCCTTGTTGAAAGTGCCTTCCAGATTGGCCTTAATGCGGGCCATATTCCAACCCATGGTGGTGTAAGCAGACTGGCGCCATTTGATGGCATCTTCAGGCTTGCCCTGAGCAGCCACGGTACCGGCCAACGTAACAGCGATCAATCCGAGCAGCAGTTTTGATTTCATGAAAAAGAATCTCCGAAAGGGTTAAAGACAATGCGAGCTTGCGAGAGATTAACGCATGAGAAACAGGTTTTATTCCTGCCAAACTAATATCCCCAACAAAATAGTTGGTCAAACGAAAATCCAAAGGCGCGACTGAAACAACATCTGCTATATCCCCCAATTTCATTGGGTTAAATGCCCCAATTACACCCAATTCACCGCATGCAATGTCAGTAACTCCTTGATTTCATTGATACACGGGGGATGGCACGGTCCCTGCTGAAGGTGCTGGGTCGCGGCTGCAAACAAGCTGCGACTTCACTTAAACGCCACTCACACCGGAGAGCCCCATGTCCAATTACCTTCGTATCGTTTTGTCGACCAGTGCTGCACTTGCTTCACTAGCTGGCGCACTACTATTCACACCTGCAACCGCTTCGGCCGGCAATACCGTCAGCCTGGGCCATGGCGTGAAGTGCTACTGGGTTCTCGTTTCATCCAACCCGGCAACTGGCAGCAATGTGTACACCCAAGTTTGCCGCAAGGGTGTGTAAGCTAGGGAAGACCCCTGTGCGCCATTGCGGTTCCTCACTCTGTATGGCTGCCCTTGGCGCACTGGCTTCAGCAGCCGTCTATGCAGACCAGACTGCATCACCCACTCAGTTGTCCACCGAATTGGGCTGGGGTTATGAGTCTCAAACCGCCCCCCTGCTTCGCTTGTCTGCACAGGGCGAATTCATCAGCATTGATGGTCTGCAACGTCTGCACGGCCCACACGCGAGTGTGGGCGTGCAGGGATTCACCAACTGGACTGCAGGCGATGCGTGGAACGTATCTCTGGCCGCTAACGCGCTGGTCAAACGCTCACCTGCGTCACCCGATTTTGACTTCAGCATGGGGGCGTTTCAGCCCGCTTTGCACATACCCATCGGGGCCAGCAGTGTGGGTTGGGGCATGACGTTGCAACAGATCAATGTTGCTGGTCGACCGTTTCGCGAAAGCAGCGCAACACAGTGGGACTGGACTCTGCCTTATGCCGACGGCAGCCATTGGGCATTTGTCGCAGACTGGGGCCGCAACCGCCACCCCCAGGAGCTCTCAGACCTGGACGCCAACACGCTGTCCTTGATGCTTCAACGGCATTGGAACAATCCTTTTCGGGCCCTCCAATCGGTAGATGTCGCTCTTTTTTCAGCCCGCGAACACAATGCTCACGGCTTCGACGAGTTGTCTCACAGAAGCGCCATGCTGTCCGCTTCGATGCAATGGAGTTGGGGTTCAACGAACTGGTCTATTGGGGCGAATTGGTCGACGACCAGATTCGATGCGTCCGTTTTTCCAGACACTCCCGAACGTGTGGACCAGTCTTCAGGAGTGGACGTAGCCGTAGAGCGCGCCTTGACGGCCCGACAAACTGTGCTGCTGGAGTACAGCAGTGTTCGCAACCATTCCACGATAGCGATGTTTGACAACCATTATCAGCAAGTGGCGCTGAAACTGCGAAGCAGTTGGTAGGTAATTCTCGGATTTCCGCAATTGCCCGTAGCGCGTTTTCGCACTACGGGCAACCCAACATCAGACGCCCTTGTAACAAATTTGCTGGTATTTCACCGTGCCATCCGCCTGCAACACCGCACCTGTACGGCATTTGATGCCTTTGCCCACGCTTCGTGCGCTGCCCTCACGGGCTGAAGCAGTTGCGGGAGCAAGCGCAGCGACAACGGCCAATAGAGTAGTAGCGATAAGTGCTGAAGTTCCGATGGATTTACGCATGTTGAAGTTCCTTTAAGTTGAATAAGAGTCGCACCCACTCGGGCTATGACACCACTCAATATGCGTAAACCATGCCAACTCTTTCAATTGAACAAACATCAAATAAATCAACAACTTACGATATCAAATGCATGACAACCGGAAGAACTTGGTGATTTCCCCCAACACAATTTGGGCATATGACGCAGCTGCCATTTCTATGCAACGCATTGGCATGCGAATTTCTACCAAGACTATGCAATCAATGGCTTAACCGGATCTGGCAACAGGTCAATCTGTGGCATGGTCTGTGCTCTTACCGCTGTATCTTGGCAGCGAACGCCGATAACAAACACGGTCTCTGCCGCTATTCTCCAACCAGGAGCTTCCAATGAATGTAAAGCGACTTGATGGGCGATTGCTGAACTTCTGGGTCGCCAAGTCTGCGGGTTTGACTCTGGCGGCTGTGGATCGAAACCCAGCCGGGCGCCATGATCCTGATAGCGGATTCTGGCATCCGCACACCTACAATCCTGCGAATGACTGGTCGCACGCCGGTGCCATTTTGGCCAACGACTGGTTTGCCATCGAAGACACGTTGATTGAATGGTTTGGACTCCAGTGGCCCCATCTCCCTGCGATTGCGGACCATCCGCTCAAGTGGTTCATGCGAGCCTACGTCGCCACCCAATTTGGAGATGAGGTCGAAGAAGTGACTGCGCCGATACCACTTGAGGCTGAAACACACCAAAGCATGGCGACCCCAACGCCACACGCCCAACGCAAGCACTGGATACCAACCTGGCTCAAGCGGTTCAGTCACTGAAAACTGAATCACCCTGCAATGCAACAAATACACCCACCAGCCGTCACACCCCCGCTGAACTTGCGCCGTCGCTTTGCCTTCATCAGCCTCGCCGTAATCACCATGATTGCACTGGGCCTGGGCTGGCTGATGTCCCACATCCTGACCCAACGCATGCTGCAGCGTGAAGGGGAAGTCAGCATGGACTTCATCCAGAACCTGCTGCTTACCGACCAATCCGGCCGTTACCTCGCCCATCCAGGCGATGCAACATTGAAAACCCGATTTCTGGGATCCATGGCTCATGTGGCCTCCATGAGCGAGCCGGTTCGCGCCAACGCCTACCAGACCGACGGCACCATCATCTGGTCCACCGATCAAGCATTGGTCGGCAGACGCTACCCCAGCAACGATGAACTGGACGAGGCCCTATCGGGCAAGTTAGTCGTCCACAACGGCCACCTGTCCGATGGTGATCTTTCCAAGGGGGAACATGTCGGACTGGCAGCCCGCACCAACTACTACGTCGAAAGCTATATTCCCATCCTTGACCCCGAGAGCCGGCACGTGCTGGGCGTCATGGAGCTCTACAAAGTCCCCGTACAACTCAACGCCGCGATCCGCGATGCGTTGTTGCAGCTTTGGCTGGCCTGTGCGGCCTGCGC
The DNA here is from genome assembly GCA_035355475.1 of Rhodoferax sp. Classification (GTDB taxonomy): domain Bacteria; phylum Pseudomonadota; class Gammaproteobacteria; order Burkholderiales; family Burkholderiaceae_C; genus Allorhodoferax. Next base: position 4,310 of record DAOQRI010000163.1, read on the forward strand.
GGCAGGTCTCTTTGTCGCGCTGTATTGGACCGTGGCGCGTGCAGACCGTGTCATGCGTGACCAGCAAAACAGGCTTGCCGAAAACCAGACGCTCTCCACAGCCGTTGAACTCGCGCGTGCGGTCGCCCACAACCTGCGCAATCCTCTAGCGTCCATTCGCGTCTCAGCTGAAATGCTGCACGCAGGTGCCGCTACAGCCCAAGACTATGCAGAGCATTGCGTCGACATCACCGCATCGGTAGACCGCGCGGACCGATGGATTACCGAACTGGTGCGGGTCTCCCAGGCAAGCAGTCTCCTGTCTGAAGTGGTATCCCCCTCACCTGTCATACGGGCCTGCCTGGAAGAGATGACACCAGAGATGAACCGCAGGGGTATTCGATGGACGCTGCAAGCGGACGATGCACCCGGTATTCAGGCCCATACCGCCATGCTGCGCCAAATCCTCATCAGCATTCTGGCCAACGCAACAGACGTGATGCCCGATGGCGGAGAAATATCCGTGCGTTGGCAGGTCGAATCCCCAGCGTTGAAACTGCAAATCACGGACACCGGGCCGGGAATTCGTGAAGACGTCCGCCAAGCCCTGTTTCGCCCCTTCTTCAGCACCAAGAGCGGTGGATTGGGCATCGGTTTGGCGCTAGTGAAACGCATGGTCGAGCAATGGGGTGGAAGCATTGCGCTCAGCCGTGCTCCGCTGAAAGGCACTTGCGTGGAACTCACCCTGCCGCTTGCGGCAACCCCGCCACAGACTTTGGAGTAACCCGCGATGGCAACCCTGTTGGTGATTGAAGACGAAGAGATTCTGGCCAAGAATATTGCCCGTTTTTTTGAAAAGGCCGGCCACTTGGTCGAGGTGGCCAATGACGGGGCCGTTGGTGTCCAGACCGCTTTGCGCATCCAGCCCGATGTGGTCATTGTCGACTTTCAGTTGCCAGGCATGGATGGGCTGGAAGTGATCAAAGCACTTCGCAAGGTGGATGACCCACCCCGTATCGTGATGGTCACCGGGCACGCCAGCGTGACACTGGCGGTTGATGCCATGAAAGCCGGGTCAATGGATTTGCTCACCAAACCGGTCACTCTGCAAAGTTTGAAGGAAATCGTCGACCGCGCGTTGGCCGAGCGCGGGGAGCGCCGGGCACTCGACTATTACCGCCAACGCGACGCCCGCCAGGCCAGTCTGGATGCCCTGGTTGGAACCTCACCCGCCATGCAGACGCTGCGCAACATGATCCGCACAGTGTCCAATACCGAGCCCGCTGACCGCTCACCGGCGGTTCCCATTCTGGTGTTGGGAGAAACTGGAACCGGCAAGGAACTAGTTGCCCGTGCTTGCCACCAGGCCGGCCCACGTGCGCAAGCTCCGTTCATGGAAGTCAACTGTGCAGCACTGCCCGCGCATTTGATTGAAGGGGAGTTGTTCGGTTTTGAAAAAGGCGCCTTCACCGATGCCCATGCGCGCAAGATTGGACTCATCGAAGCGGCCGACGGTGGCACGCTGTTCCTGGACGAAATTGGTGAGCTGGATTTGGGACTTCAAGCCAAGCTGCTGCGGGTTCTGGAGAATCTGCGGGTACGACGACTCGGCGCGTTGACGGACCGACAGGTGAATGTTCGCATTGTGGCCGCCACCAACCGTGATCTGGATTTGCAGGTGAAAGAGGGCCATTTTCGGGCAGACCTGATGTACCGCCTGAAAGTCTTTCAGATTCAAATTCCGCCCCTTCGCGACAGAGCGGGCGACATCCCCGTGCTGGCCCGCCACTTCCTGTCAGAACTGGCAGGCCGCTACGCCCGGCCCGAAC
>DAOQRI010000164.1:0-6106 GCA_035355475.1 Rhodoferax sp.
CGTTTGAAATGGTACGAAAACGTGAATCCCTTCGGAATTTCCGAAAAGCCTTCTAATGTATCAGATCAAGGGTTTCCCCGCAAGCGGGTTTCGGTTCTGAATTGCGCAATCAACGGATCCACAACCGAATGGAGTCCCAGGCCCGTCCAAGAACACCAGCCTGTTCGACCGCTTCCAGCGCCAACAAAGGCACTTCGCCAACCGCCTGATCACCAGACATAATTTTGAGAACCCCCAACTGTTGGCCTTTGCTGATAGGCGCCAAAAGCGGCTCGGAACGAATGACCTGCGTTACCAGTTTGGATGCACTCCCGACAGGGACAGATACCACGATCGCCTGCGAACGTCCTAATTTGACAGAATTCTGGACTCCCTTCCATACGCTGGAACTCGCAACCGATTGATCGGCATCGAACAGCTTGACGGCTTCGTAAGCTGTAAAACCCCAGTTCAGCAGCTTCTGCGACTCATTGGCGCGTGCATTTTCATTGGCGGTTCCCAGAACAATGGATAGTAGCCGTCGGCTCCCAGTCGCGGCTGTTGAACCTGCGGCCGCCCCTGGAGGCACCGGACTGGTAAAGTCGCGGCGCGCAGTTGCAACCATGCAGTAGCCTGCCGCTTCGGTATAACCGGTTTTCAGTCCATCCACCGTAGGATCTCGGAAAAGCAACAGATTGCGATTGCTGTCGTTGGCAGCCGGAGTGCCGGGGTAGCGGTATTTCTTGATGGCATAGAAGCCCACGTAATCGGGAAAGTCCGCCATCAGCCGGGTGGCCAGAATGCTTAGGTCCCGCGCGGTTGTGGTGTGACCCGCTTCGGTCAACCCTTCAGGGTTCTTATACCCAGTGGATTTCATTCCAAGCACTTTGGCCTGTTCGTTCATCATTTGTACAAACCGTTCGGCCGTGCCGCCAACGCCTTCAGCGAGCGCCATGGTTGCATCGTTGCCGGACTGAACAATCATGCCCTTGATCAAGTCCTCCACCGGCACCTGCATCTTGGGGTCGATGAACATACGCGAGCCGGGCATTTTCCAGGCTTTCACACTGACTGGCAGTGCTTGCTTGAGATCGAGCTTCTTGGTGCGCAAGGCGTCAAATACCAGGTACGCGGTCATCAACTTGGTGAGCGAAGCAGGCTCCACCGGCATATCCATATCCTTGGAAGCCAGAATCTGGTTGGCCGATACATCCATCAACAAATAGGCCCGTGCAGCCACTTCGGGTGCTTGAGGTGTTTGGGCCGCCACTGAGAAACAAACCGTGGCGAACAGTGCAATAAGAAATGATTTCATGGGGTTAGGTCAAGCGCAATTCCTGCGAAGGAGTTGGGCATGTAGAAGATTTAACGAAAACAGACTTTGGGCAGAGTAGCTCACTCGCGCGCCGTCAGACCTGTTGAGGGTCACCAGCATGCAAATGACGAACCACCAAGCTGCGCAAAAGCGGCAATTGTCCATGAAAGAAGTGACCGCCTGCGGGAATCACTGTTACCGGCAAGGTTTGCGGGCGCGCCCAGTTCATCACATCCGCCAGCGGGACCGTGTCATCGTGTTCGCCGTGCAACACCAGGGTCCGCTCATGCAGGGCCTGCGGCACCCCTGCAACGGCAAAGCGGGAAGCTGCCGTTCCCACCATGACCAGTTGACGGGGCGCCTTGAGTTCACCTAGCGCCGCCAGCGCATGGCTGACCACAAACGAGCCAAATGAGAAGCCGGCCAGCGCCAGCGGTGTCTCGACCGCAGATTCAGACCGGGTCGAGTAATCAATCACCGCCAGCAGATCTTGCAACTCCCCTCGCCCTTCGTCGTGTACACCTTCGGTAGCCCCCACTCCACGGAAATTGAAGCGCACCGCTCGCCAGCCACACTGAACAAAGGCTCTGGCCAGGGTCTGGACGACCTTGTTATCCATGGTCCCAGCGAACAATGGGTGCGGGTGGGCAATGACAACCACGCCACGTGACGCGGCACCGGCAGGCAAGCTGGGCAGATCCTCCAGCGCCTCAATAGCGCCAACGGGTCCCTGCACAGTAAATCGACGCGTCCTGGGGTTCAATCTCTAGCGTCCCAAATGAGCCGGCGTGCGCAGTCGCTCCACCACTTTGCCGTTCTTCAGGTGCGATTCGACGATTTCATCGATATCCTGTTCGTCCACATAGGAATACCAAACGCCCTCCGGATAAACCACAGCCACCGGGCCTGCTGCACAGCGATCCAGGCAGCCAGCCTTGTTGACGCGCACCTGTCCAGGACCCGCCAACCCAGCCTCCTTGACAAGCTGCTTGCAGCGGTCAAAGCCAGCCTGGGCGCGGTGCTGGGCGCAGCAATTTTCGCCATTCTGGCGCTCATTAAGGCAAAAGAAGATGTGGTGCGCGTAGTAGGGCGCGCTGGGAACAGTGGTATTGGTCATCGCAGGATTTTAGTTTTTTGCATCTCGCTGCCAAATCATCGACAACACATACACCATCACCGCATAAGGCCACAGCCAGCCCAACCATTGGGCCAGACCATGGAAACGGATGAAACGCCCCTGCTCCCACGCGTGCAGGGTCTGAGTAAAGTATGCGCTTTCTGGCGCCTGATTCAACAGGCTTAAATACACGCCCAACGCCAGCAGCAATAGCCCGGCACTGGTGCGCCAGGGAACCAAAGTCAGAACCAATGCCAGGACCAACGCCATGGCCATGCCTACTTGCGCGGGCAGCCCCAGCCAGGCCCACGCGTGCAAGGGGCCCCAACTCAGCGCAGCGGAAAGCCCGCTGACCGCCACGCCAGAGCCAACCACCATCAGGACCAAAACGGCGCGCCGAACGCGGGCGCGGATGACACAAAACCCAAGCAGACAGGGAATCAGCAGTCCCAGCAAGACGCAAAGCATCTCGGTGCCCGGCAGCAAAGGCTGCAAGTCAGTTTCACGCACGGGCAGCCAATCCAGAAACGGCGTGTCCGCCAACAACTCGCCCACAGCCTCCTCCAGCCGCTCCATCACTTGGCCCACACCAAACGGGACCGCCGGCGGAAACAGCAGGGCCAGCGGCCACAACGCCAGCAGTACCATGCCGCCACGGGATTGCGGCACAAACCAACGTGAGCGTATGCGGCTCCAGCGGTCAATCGCGCCCCATTTGGCCAGCAGAATGACACAGGCCGCCCCCAGCAAAGACCCCGTTGAATTCAATAACCAGTCTTCGCGCGACGGGATGCGCGCTGGCAGATAACTCTGCAGCATTTCCATGGCCAATGCCAGCAGTGAAGCCACAATCATCGGCATGGTGAGCGCGTGGCGCAGTTGCCCGGAACGAATCTTGCCAAGTGCCAGCAGTGCGCCCAATGGAGCGTAGCCCGCCAGGTTGACGGCCACGTCAAACCCCGTCCAGTAGCGGGGCAGCGGCGCCCCCAGAAACACCCATGGGGCAATGCCCTGGTCACGCCAGTCCGCAAACGGGTACAGGCTGGCATAAACAACCAGCCCGCTATAGATCAGGGCAAGCGGCCAGGCCGCCGACTTGTGCATCCTGCTCCTTTCTAACGTGTTGGGGACGCAGCTGGCTGCGCGTCAGTCCCGCAAGGGATCAGAAGGGCTTTAAAACCACCAGAATGACCGCCGCCAGCATCATCAGCACCGGCGCTTCGTTGAACCAGCGAAACCACACGTGGCTGCGCGCCATGGAGTTGGCCTCAAATTTCTTCAGGATGACGCTGCAACCGTGGTGGTAGCCAACCGCCGCCACGACCACGGCCAGTTTCGCATGCATCCAGCCATTGCCGGGCCCCCAACCGACACCAAATCCTATCCACAGCCAAAAGCCCAAGCCCAGTGCAGGTACGGCAATCAGGGTCATGAATCGCAAAAGCTTGTTGCTCATCAGCAGCAGTCGGGCGCGCTCGGCATCGGAACCCTGGGGAACCATGGCCAAATTCACAAAAATGCGAGGCAAATAAAACAGGCCAGCGAACCAGCTGGCGATGAAAACGATGTGAAACGATTTGACAAGTAGATAGGCCATCGACCAAGTTTAGGCCAAAAAAAACCCCAGCACATGGGCTGGGGTTGTAAGCCTATTTGCTGTCACACATCAAGGCCCCGCTCAGGGAGGAAAAGCGGGAGGCAGCAAGCTACCCACAGCCAATTTAGCAAAGTTTGCGGCAATTGGCAAGTATCTTTGCGCATTACCCGCATTGGGTTTCAGTTTTTTGACAGGGTTGGTCCACAGGACAAGAGCACGCCTTTCAGAATCAGGCACAATTTTCCCCATGACTGCATATGCCCCCTACCCCCTTGGCCGCCCGCGCCGCCTGCGCCGCGATGTGTTTACCCGCAACCTGGTGTGCGAAAACACGCTAACGCCCCATGACCTGATTTATCCGGTTTTTGTGGTGGATGGCCAGAACCAGCGCGTACCCATTGCCTCCATGCCCGGCGTGGAACGCCTGAGCCTGGACCTGCTGCTGCCGGTGGCAGAGCAATGCGTCAAACTGGAGATTCCGGTGATGGCGCTGTTTCCCGTCATCGATCAGTCGCTCAAGAACTATGAAGGGTCAGAGGCCCTCAATCCCGATGGCCTGGTTCCCCGGGTGGTGCGTGCGCTGAAGAAGGAATTTCCCGACCTGGGCGTCATGACCGATGTCGCGCTGGACCCCTTTACCAGCCATGGCCAGGACGGTCTGCCGGACAAACGCCCCGAAGAAAATGGCTATATATTGAATGACGAGACTGTGGCCATGCTGGTGCAGCAGGCCATGACCCAGGCCGACGCCGGCGTGGACATCGTCGCCCCCAGCGACATGATGGACGGGCGCGTCAAAGCTATCCGTGCTGCGCTGGAGGCCAAAGGCCACATCCACACCCGCATCATGGCCTACAGCGCCAAATACGCCAGCGCGTTCTACGGCCCGTTTCGTGATGCGGTGGGATCGGCCAGCAATCTGGGCAAAAGTAACAAAAAGGTCTACCAGATGGACCCCGCCAACACCGACGAAGCATTGCGCGAGGTGGCGATGGACATTGCCGAGGGTGCCGACATGGTCATGGTCAAGCCCGGCATGCCCTACCTGGACGTGGTGCGCCGGGTGAAAGACGAATTCAAGGTGCCGACCTTCGCCTACCAGGTCAGTGGCGAGTACGCCATGCTGAAAGCCGCTGCCCACAACGGCTGGCTGGACCACGATGCCGTCATGCTGGAAAGCCTGCTGGCCTTCAAGCGCGCCGGTGCCGACGGCGTGCTCACCTACTTCGCTATCGACGCCGCCAAGCTGCTATCAAAATAGAAGCTGGGTGCGCAATTTCTTCGGGGGCTAGAGCCCTGATTCACGTATAAAACCCACCATCGGTCCGCCATGCGCATCTTTCACATCCAAAACACTAGCGTGACGGAAAGCGACGACCTGCAGGCGCTCACCGCTGGCGGATTGCCCGCGCTGGGGCTGGTGTGGGTGGCGTGCGCTCGGCGCGAGTTTGAGGTGCTGCAAGGTGAAATCCAAACCATGCTGCAAGCCTTGTGTGGCCAGCAACTGGTGGATTTGCACATCTCGGACTTGATGAACAACCAGTTGCCATCGCACTACGACTACACCTCACAGTACGACGTGCTGGTGTTTCGCCGCCTGGCGGCCGGCAACCGCCCCACCGATCTGGAAAACCCGGGTCAGCCGCTCACGCAGGTGCCGCAACGTGGCGGCCCACCCATTTTGCGGCGCATCGACACCAGCCCGGTGGGTTTTGCCGTGTTCGACCGGGTGCTGCTCACCGTGCACCCGACCGACTGCACGGTGCGCGATGTCTATGCCGGCAAATTGATGATGGCGGCCAGCGCGGAATCGCGCGCCACGGGTGCGCGCTTGCCCAATAGCCCGGCCGACCTGATGCTGCGCATCATCAACCTGATGGTGGACGGTTTCCTGGAACTGCGCCGCGAACTCACGCACCAGTTAGACCACTGGCAGGCAGAGCTACTCAACCCCAAAACACGCTTCAATAACTGGAGCTCTCTACTGGATGCGCGCATTTCACTGCACACGCTGGACGAAGTTTGCGAAGACCAGCGTGCCGCGATCCAGGACTGGATTGAGGCGCTCAAGACCTGGCCCGAGCCCGAAAACCCTGTA
>DAOQRI010000165.1:0-6098 GCA_035355475.1 Rhodoferax sp.
GCACGGTTTCGAACCGGTTCTCTACCTGTTTGGTGTTGACGTTGTCCCACCAAGGGGCCTTGGCATCGGCCACCAGTCGGGGCAGGGCGGTGTCCAGCGCGAAAGTGCGCAGCAGGTTCTTGAACTGCGCCTCGCCCATTTCATCCGCCATGGCAGCGTGGGCCAACTCATACATCAGCTGGGTGAAGAGCAGGGCGGCCATGCTGTCGCGGCTGTAGTCGCCATCCCACAGGGTCAATGGCTCCAGAAAGGCTTTTTCGTAGGGGTCGGTGGTCACACCCATGAGAATGGGCATCAGGTCTTTGAGGATGCGCGGGCCATAACCATTGCCACCGTCGAGCTGCAGGTTTTGCGATGCCTGAGTGTCCCACTTGCGATCCGGATCACGCAGGGCTGCATCCAGGCGTTGTGCACGGTCAGGCAGGTTGTAGTAGCCGGGCACGGGCACCCCGCTGGCTGGCTGGGGCTGGTGGTTGGCCGAGACGATGTAGCCACGCGCCGGGTTCTCTTCCTGCGGATTGAAGTTAAAACTGTAGAAGCCGGTTTTGTCTGCCTCGCCGGTGCTGCCATCCAGAATGAACGAGGGGTTCACGCCGGCAGGACGAATCGGCAACTTGGCCGCGGCCCACCAGCCTATGTCACCCGCTGCATTGGCCCAAACCACATTGAGGCCGGGGGAGTGAATTTTTTCAGCTGCTGTCCGGGCTTTCTCGCGGGTGTCGGCCCGGTTCAGCTCGTAAAAGGCTTGCATGATGGGGTTTTCGGTCTCCAGAAACGCCCACCACATGGCAATGGGCTTGTCGCCGAAATTGTCCTTGAACACATCGGTGATGATGGGGCCGTGGGGCGAACGGCGCAGTTTGATTTGTACATCGGCGGCACCCTTGACCTTGATAGTCTCAATGCGCGCCTGCAGGTCAACCCATTGGCCACCGATCGATACCTGGTTCGGGTTAGCAGGGTTGGGCTTTTCGGCAACCAGGTCCATGTCATCGTTTTCAAACATGGTCAGGCTCCAGCCAAAGCGCGTGTTATGGCCCAGCATGGCCACCGGGATGAGTGACTGGAAGTGCCCATACATCTCATAACCGGGTGCGCTCAGGTGGGCTTCGTACCAGACGGCGGGCGCCGAGTAGGCAATGTGCGGATCACCCGCCAGCATGGGCTTGCCGCTGGCCGTGCGCTTGCCGGAAATCGCCCATGCATTGCTGCCTTCAAATGTCGGCACGCCCGCGGCCTCCAGCGCGCTGTAGCTGAGTGTGGCCAGCTGGTCCAGGTTCTTCCAGTCCTTCGGGGTCAGTGCCAGGGCGGGGCGTTTGGCGGGGCTGAAAAAGGCGCTTTGGTCGATGACTCCTTCCGGGTGCCATTCCAGATCAAAAATGCGCAGGTAATCGGGGCCTAGTTCATCGCGGATATGGGTCAGGGGCGCGTCGGTGCGCAAGCCGGCGGCAAAGCTGTACGCGAGGTAGCCGGCAACGGCGTAGGTGTCTTGCGGGGTGAACGGGCGCTTGGGGATTTTGAGGATGTCGAATTCGAGCGGCGAGGGGTGGGTGTTCTGGTACTGGTTGATGCCGTCCAGGTACGACAGCAGCGCCATGTCGACGGGGTTGACCGGGTTGACCTTGGCGGCCAGTTCATCGGCCCGGGCACGAATGCCCATGGTGCGAAACAGCTTGTCGGTCTCCAGAAGCTTGGGGCCGAGGATATCGGCCAGTTCGCCGCGGGACAGGCGGCGCACCATTTCCATCTGGAACAGGCGGTCCTGCGCATGCACATAGCCCAGCGCGCGGTACATGTCCATTTCGCTTTCCGCCTTGATATGCGGCACGCCGCGCTCGTCATAGGCCACGCTGACCGGAGCCCTTAGTTGCTTGAGCTGCAGGCTGCCTTCGCGTACCGGGAGCTTGGTACGGACATGCCAGGTGGCATAACCACCGACGGCGATGAGTGCCGTGGCAAGGGTGGCGACGACGATTTTCACTGCAATGTGCATGGGCTACGGCTCCTTTGGAGCGCCCATCATACGCATGTGAGGCTGATGCCAAATACACTCGACTGTATGAACAAGCGCAACTACTCTTGTCTTCCCATTCTGATGCTGATGTGGTGTTTGTCTGACCCTGCGTGGGCCCAGGCCGGGATCCAACCTTTCACCATCGGTTTATTTGGCGACACGGCCTACAGCCAACGCGAGCGCGAGCTGTTGCCAGAACTGATTGCAGAGATGGACTCTGAAGACCTGGCCTTTGTCATTCACGACGGCGACATCAAGAGTGGTGGATCGGTCTGCAGTGACGAGGTGTTCCTCGACCGGCTGGGCGTGTTCAAGGCGTCTCGCCACCCACTGGTCTATGTTCCGGGGGACAACGAATGGACTGACTGCCACCGTCGAAGCGCTGGCGCATATGACCCCCTTGAACGGTTGGAAAAGTTGCGTGAAGTTTTCTATCCAACCAATATGACACTGGGTCGCCGACAGTTTCAGTTGACGCGCCAAAGTAGCGAGCCAGCTTTTGCGGCCTACCGTGAAAATGTGCTTTGGGAGGCTGCTGGCGTGGTTTTTGCGGGTTTGAATGTGCCTGGCAGTCACAACAACTATGACGGTACGCAGCGCGCAAGCGGGCCGTCGCCCGAGTTCTTGCAGCGCGTTCCCGCAACCAAGCACTGGCTGGCGCAGGCGTTTTCCCGCGCCAAGGCCAGCAATGCCGCCGGCCTGATGGTTGTTGTGCAGGCCAACCCTGATTTTGAGGCATATGCCGCAGGCAAGGCGCACCCGGGTTATCTGGATTTTTTGAACCAGCTGCGTGACGCAACAATGGCGTTTTCTGGCCAGGTGGTGCTGGTGCATGGCGACTCACACCACCACCAGATCGATCAACCATTTCGTGATCCGGTTACTCAGAAGGTAATCGGCAACTTTACACGTGTGGAAACATTTGGGTCGCCCTGGATGGGCTGGATCAGAGCCACGGTGAATGCCAAAGACCCCAAGGTGTTTCGCTTTGAGCCAAGACCCTTCCAAAGGAAAATGTTTCCCGAAAACTAGCCCCAACGACCTGCCGACCAACCGCTGCGCACTGCGCCTTCCAGGGTCGCTGGATACGGCCCCTCCACATAGTCGCCGGCGGCCAGCAGACCAGGAGCGACGGCTTGCGGTGGGCGCAGCAGGCCGGGTGTGCAGGCGAAGGTCGCCTGCTTTTCGATCACGGTTTGTACCACCTGCAAATTGCCCAGTCCCAGTGGTGCCAGTTGGTCTGCGGCCTGTGCCCGCACGGCGGCCTGAACTTCCTCGCGGCTCCCAGTACTGGCACTGACCACAAAGGCCAGCAGGCCACCCGTTCCATCAAGCTGACCCCGGTCAAACACAAATTGGGCAGGAGCGTGCTCCGTTACGCGCAGGGCCAGCATAGGGTGGGGCAGGCGAGAGTTGAGAGCCCAGGCATAAACGGTGGCGATGGCTTCAAAGCGCATCGCGGTGGCCGTTGTAACCCAGTGCTGCAGCGCATTTGCTATTGATTCGGGAGCGTACTGTGCATATTCCGAGAGGGCTAGAGCCGTATTTGATGCAGAAGTGGCAAGGATGATGCGGTCATAGGCCTCGCCATCGAGCAGCCAGTGGGGCGCCTGCCAGCGCAGCTGCCGTACACGTTGTCCAAGGTGAACTTGACCACCGCGCCGGGCGATCCAGGCTGCGGCGGCGTTGGGAAAGAGCGCGCTCAGGTCTATCCGTGGCAGCAGCAGGTGCGAGCCACCGCGGATGCCAAACAGTGCATCTTTCAGCACCCGCAGGAACACTGCAGCGCTGGCCTGATCGGCGGGCGTATTGAGGGCGGATACGCACAGCGGCTCTATCAGTTCCCGCCGAACGCGTGGTGCCAGAGAGCGGCACAACTGGGCGACCGACAGTTGCGCGTCACAGGTGAAGCCCGCCCACTGCCAGCCCAGTGCAGCGCGCACCAGGGAGCCGCGCTCGCCCCAGCTCCAGCCGCGCGCCGTGGCGATGGCCGCCATGGCGTCCAGCGGAGCCGGCCAGTTTGCAGCGTACGCGGGCGTCTGCAGCCCGGTGCCATCCACAAAGGGCAATGCCAATGGACGGCGCAGCAGGGCGGCTTCGGGGTCCAACCCCACCAGTCGCATCAAGCGAAGCGTCTCGGTGTATGCACCAATCAGGATGTGCTGTCCGTTGTCCAGCGTAACGGGAGAACCATCGGGCAAGGCGGCTTCCAACGATCTCGCCCGACCGCCCAGTGTGCGGGAGGCTTCGAACACGGTCACTGCGTGGCCAGCCTCGCAAGCCGATACGCCCGCCGCCATACCGGCCCAGCCGCCACCAACGATTGCGACTTTCACATCTTTCCTAAGGCTTGCACCTTCCACGCCAGCCACATCTTGCGCAGTGGCGTGAGGCGGATGCGTTGGTGCAGCACCTGGAAGTTGTCGGCCTCGATCTCACGCAGCAGGGCACGGTAGATACTGGCCATCATCAGCCCGGGCTTTTGCGCATGTCGGTCTGCTGCAGGCAATAAGGCCAGTGCTTCGTCGTACAGCGCGTGAGCGCGTTGGGCCTGGAACTGCATCAGCGCGGTGAAGCGGTCCGAATAGGTGCGCTTCAGAATCTCGTGCGCCTTTACATCAAACTGCTGCAGTTCGTTGACCGGCAGGTAGATACGACCGCGCATGCTGTCCTCGCCCACGTCGCGGATGATGTTGGTGAGCTGCAGCGCCTGCCCCAGCGTGTGCGCATATTGCGTAGTCTGCGACTGGGTCTGGCCAAAAATGCGGGCCGCGACTTCACCCACTTCGCCCGCCACCAGGTGGCAATAGCGCTGCAGATTGGTGTAGTCCAAATAACGGGTTTGCGTCAGGTCCATCTGGCAGCCTTCGATGACAGCCTGCAGGTGGCGCTGCTCAATGCCGAAATCCTTTGCCAGAGGCATCAGGGCCAGCATCACCGGGTGACTGGGCTGACCGGCGTACGCTTTGGCCACTTCGGACTGCCACCACGCCAGTTTGGTGTGGGCAACACCTGCATCCACCATGTCGTCCACGACGTCGTCTACCTCGCGGCAAAAGGCATAGAAAGCGGTGATGGCTGCCCGCTTGGGTGCGGGCAGGAACAGAAATGCGTAGTAGAAACTGCTGCCGGATGCTGCGGCCTTTTGCTGAACGTATTGCGCTGGGGTCATGGGTGCCCATTGTCACCCAGAGCGCGGGGCTCAAGCGCTGATGTTGACGATTCTTCCGGTGCGTTGCCCCTGGCTGTTCACCACTGCGGGCGCGTTGGAGTCGGCCTTCAAGGGGTTGCCACTGAGTGTTCTCTTTTCGCTGGTGGCCCGGTACATCTGCTCAATCAATTTTTGGACCTTTGCAGGCACCTCCTGCGCGCTCGTGCCGCGGGGTTGCGAGTACGTGGCTTCCTCAATTTGAACGTTGGCAGCAACTTTGCGAACTTTGTCCTGGCTTTGCTGGGCTTGCTGTTCGGCGGCATCCGCCTGGGCGCGCAAATCCCGGGCATTGGCCTCTGCCTGGTCTGCCTCATTGCGGGCTTGCGCCAGGCGCGCCTTGCCCAGCGACGCCTGAACGCTGGGCGTCGTGCTGTTCGTGGCGGTGATGGCGACCATGGCAAGGGAGCCGGGCTGGACTGGGGTTCAGGCTGTGACGTTGAGGCGCTGACCCGTCATTTGCCCCTGGCTGTTCATCACCGGTTTGGGTTTGGATTCCTGCGTTTTAGTTGCAGCATCTGCGACTTTCTGCGCTTGCTCACTTTTCTGCGCCTGTTGCTGGGGGTCTGGGCGCTTGGCAGGCGCGGCGGGTTGGACTACTGGCCTTTTGACAGAATTGACATCCATAGCGAACTCCCAATACGGTGTTTGGTAATTTTACGAGTCCGACCCGTTGAATACAACTACAAGTTTGTGTGGCATGGCAGCGCCGGCCTAGGCATTGAACTGCAACCTCGCCAAGCCCGCGTAGACGCCACCCAGCGCGACCAGCTCAGCGTGGGTACCCTGTTCGACCAGTTTCCCGTGGTCCAGGACCACGATGCGGTCCGCTTTCTGAACCGTCGCCAGGCGGTGCGCAATGACCAGGGTGGTACG
>DAOQRI010000166.1:0-6096 GCA_035355475.1 Rhodoferax sp.
GAACTTGCGGATTTGCTCTTCGCGTTCCACCACCACGCTCAAAGTGGGCGTTTGCACCCGGCCTACGGTGGTCAGGAAGAAGCCTCCATCGCGGCTGTTGAACGCGGTCATGGCACGTGTGCCGTTGATGCCTACCAGCCAGTCGGCTTCGGAGCGACACCGCGCGGCGTCTGCCAAGGGTTGCATCTGTGCATTGGTACGCAACGCGCCAAAGCCGTCGCGGATGGCCTGCGGTGTCATGGATTGCAGCCACAGGCGTGAAACGGGTTTGCCCAGCGGCTTGGCTCCGCCGGCGTACTGTTCAATGAGGCGGAAGATCAGCTCACCCTCGCGGCCCGCGTCGCAAGCGTTCACGATTTTGTCCACGTCCTTGCGTTTGGCCAGTTTGACCACGGCGTTCAGGCGCGTCTTGGTCTTGTCGACCGGCTTCAAGTCGAAGTGCGGTGGAATCACCGGCAGGTTGGCGAAGCTCCACTTGCCGCGTTTGACGTCAAATTCCTCGGGCGCCTGGATCTCGACCAGGTGGCCCACGGCGCTGGAGACGACATAACTGTCGCTCTCGAAATACTCGTCGTGCTTCTCGAATTTGCCGGCCATTGGAGTGAGGGCCCGCACGATGTCCTGGGCAACGGAAGGTTTTTCTGCAATGACCAGTGTTTTATTCAAAACGTCGTTTTTCATCTGACTACAATCCAGTTCTCGCGTGCGCGCAGGCGCACGCACACATACGTGAGCGCGCACACACGCACGCCCATACGGTTCACCATACCAAATTTTTGAGCCCCGTTCCCTGACGTGCAGAAAAGAGAGCAAAAGTGAGCAAAACAATGCCCCGCGGCGACACCCGTCGCATCCAGGTCCGGCGCTCCGGCGTGCATGGCAAAGGCGTGTTTGCTTTGCAGGACATTGGCGAGGGCGAAACCATCATCGAGTATGTGGGCCAAATCATCACCTGGGCAGAAGCGCAGGCGCGTCATCCGCACGATCCCAAAGACCCCAACCACACCTTTTATTTTCATATCGATGAAAACCATGTGATTGATGCCAAGGTGGGTGGCAACTCGTCGCGCTGGATCAACCACTCCTGCGACGGTAATTGCGAAGCCGACGAAGTAGACGGGCGTATCTTCATCAAGGCATTGCGCGACATCGCGCCGGGTGAAGAGCTGAGCTACGACTACGGACTGATATTGGAAGATCGTTACACCAAGAAGCTCAAGGCCGAGCACCCGTGTTGGTGTGGTGCCAGGACGTGCCGCGGCACCCTGCTGTCTCCCAAAAAAGGCAGGAAGTAAGCACTTGATAGGCGCCCAGAACATGAGCGCCCCCATTCGATGGCCTGCGGAAGCCATCTGGGAGGCTATATCGCCCCATTTGGCGGGTTTTACGGTGGAGGTTGTGCCAGAGATTGACTCCACAAATACCGAGCTGATGCGTCGGGCCCGTGCAGGTCAGCTCGACCCAGTTCTGCTGGTAGCCGAGCACCAGACGGCTGGGCGCGGTCGCCTGGGACGACAATGGTTCAGTGGAGGTGTTGAGTCGGGCGGCGCGCGTTTGGCTGCAGGGCAACTCCCCTCTTTGATGTTTTCACTCGGGTTACCGCTTGCGCCTCTGGACTGGTCGGGCCTGTCTCTGGCGGTGGGGCTGTCCATTGTTGAGAGCCTGCACCTTGACCTGCAATTGAAATGGCCAAATGACGTTTGGTGGCAATCGCGCAAGCTGGCGGGCATTTTGATCGAGACGGCCAGTTTGGGGGATGTGCGCTTTGCTGTGGTTGGTGTGGGTGTCAACATTGCACCCCGGGACGGGCAAGGACTTAGCACGCCACCCGCGTCTCTTTCCGAGTTGTTACCTGGCATAGACGCACCAGAGACCCTGTTGCGTGTCGCACAACCATTGGTGCGGGCCATACAGCGGTTTGAGACGCATGGGTTTGGCCCGTTGCGTACCGCGTTTCATGGCCGCGATCTCTTGTATGGCCAGACCGTGCGTTGCAGCGACGGGTTGATTGGTATTGCGCGGGGCGTGGATGCCAGCGGCGCTCTGTTGGTGCACTCGGAAAACGGAGTGAAGGCAATCACCAGTGCGGAGGTCAGCGTTCGACCTGATTTACCTGCAATACCCATATAAAGCCATGCTAAGACTCTTTGTATTGATTCTGATTCTTGCCAACGGTCTTTACTTCGCGTGGAGTGAAGGCATGCTACGGCCCTACGGGTTTGCGCCAGTGCAGCAACAGGAGCCGCAGCGCTTGCAACAGCAGGTCTTGCCTGAAGCGCTGCGCATCTTGGGGCCGCAGGAATTCAAGCGCGTAGAAGCGCAGGTTCAAGCTGACCAGGTTCCCAAAGAGTGCCTCATGGCGGGCCCGTTTGACGACACCCAAGCCGCTGCGCTACGCACAGCCCTGGAGTCTGCGCTGGCACCCGGCACATGGCAGCTGGACCCGGTAGCGGTTCCCGCCCGCTGGATCGTTTACATGGGCAAATTTGCCAACGCTGAAGGTTTGGCGAAGAAACGGGATGAATTGGCCGCCATGCGGCTGGTTGCCCAGAATGTGACCAATCCGTCCCTGGAGATTGGCCTGTCACTGGGTGCCTTTGAGGACCAGGCGGCGGCCAATGCGGAACTGGCGAAACTGAACTTGCGTGGTATTCGAACCGCCAAAGTTGTTTTGGAGTATCCGCAGGGGCAGCAAACGCAGCTCAAGCTTCCCGCGGTAACGCAAGAACTGAAGGTCCGTGTGAACGACATCAAGCCAGCACTGGCAGGCAAACCACTGCACAACTGCCATTAGGCTGGTTTGTGCGGTGCTAGTCCGTGTTGGCAAAGCGCACTGTGAAGCAAGTTCCAGGTGGTGACTGACCGGGGCGACTGTCTTCCAGCGTGATGCTGGCATGGTGCTGGCGTGCTATTTCGAGCACGATGGGCAAACCCAGCCCCGAACCATCGGCCTCGGTTCCCAGAACGCGGTAAAAGGGCTGAAATACTAGTTCTCGCTCAGACGCTGGTATGCCCGGCCCCGAATCTTCTACCTGTAAAACCAGTACCTTGCTGAACGGGTCCTTGAGCACGCGGGCCGTGATCATGCCCGGTTGGGCTGCCGTGGAAGGCGTGTAGTTGATGGCGTTGTCCATCAAATTGCGCACCATTTCTTTGAGAAGCGTGGGGTTGCCCATGAGCGTGACGTCTTCCACATCGGGTTCAGCGCCCTCGTAACCCACATCAATGTGCTTATCCATGGCGCGAGGCACACAATCGCGAATGACATCCATGGTCAAATTCACGAGATTGCAGGGTTGCTGACTCATCACCGTGCCACTGCTTTCTGCCCGTGCCAGGGCCAAAAGTTGGTTGA
Source organism: Rhodoferax sp. (assembly GCA_035355475.1). Classification (GTDB taxonomy): domain Bacteria; phylum Pseudomonadota; class Gammaproteobacteria; order Burkholderiales; family Burkholderiaceae_C; genus Allorhodoferax. Next base: position 3,356 of record DAOQRI010000166.1, read on the forward strand.
CGGTGTGCGTGGCGCGGATGCTGGAGCGCCCAATCTGGCGCAGTGACTGTTTCAGATCTTCCGCATTGGCACCCTCACGCTGTGCCAGGTCTGCCTGCATGCGCAGACCTGCTAGGGGTGTCTTGAGTTGGTGCGCGGCGTCTGCCAGAAATCGCTTTTGCGTTGCAATGGAATCCTTCAGGCGCATCAGCAAGTCATTGACCGACGAGACCAGTGGCGCCACCTCGATGGGGACCGCCTGGGCGTCCAAAGGACTCAAATCATCGGGGCTGCGGGCGCGGATGCGTTCTTCCAGGTGGTTCAGGGGCTTGATGGCCTGTACCAGCGCCAGCCACACCAGCAGTACGGCCAGAGGCAGGATCACAAACTGCGGCAGCATCACGCCTTTGACGATTTCGGTGGCCAGAACCGAGCGTTTGTCCATGGTCTCAGCCACCTGCACCAGCGCCGGCTTGCTATTGGGCAGCTCCAGTTTGACCCATGTGTAGGCCACCTTGATGCCCACCCCTCGAAACTCCTCGTCTCGCATGCGCACTTCGCCGGGGGCGAGTTTTTCATCTTCTGGAGGCAGGGGCAAACTCTTTTCACCGCTCAGGTACTCGCCGCCCGGCCCCAGCACCTGGTAGTAGACCGTATCAGAGTCATCTGCGCGCAACAACTCGCGTGCAGGCAGCGGAAGAATGAACTGCGCCTTATTTTGATTGACCGTGACCAACTGGGCCAATGCACCGACGTTGTACTCCAGTGCGCGGTCAAACGGCTTGCCGGCAATGCCTTGCGCCACCAGCCATGTCAACACCAGACTCACCGGCCACAGCAGCAGCAGCGGTGTCAGCATCCAGTCCAGGATTTCGCCGAACAGGCTGCGTTGCTCGCGCTGGAAGATTTTCACGCGCGGCTAACCGTTACCCGGGAATTTTTTCCAGGCAATAGCCCAAGCCACGCACCGTCGCGATGCGGATGGGGCCTTTCTCGATCTTCTTGCGCAGCCGGTGGATGTAAACCTCGATGGCGTTGTTACTGACTTCTTCACCCCACTCGCACAAGCGCTCGACCAACTGGTCTTTACTGACCAGGCGCCCAGCGCGCTGCAGTAGCACTTCCAGTAAACCCAGTTCACGGGCTGACAGTTCCACCATCTTGCCGTCTATCGTGGCCACGCGCCCGGCCTGGTCATAGATCAACGGGCCATGCTTGATCGTGCTGCTGGATGCCCCCATGCCGCGCCGCACCAGGGCGCGTACGCGCGCTTCAAGCTCCTGCAGGCTGAAGGGTTTTGCCATGTAGTCGTCGGCACCGTAGTCCAGTCCCTTGACGCGCTCGTCCACTGCATCGGCTGCAGTAAGAATGAGCACAGGCAGTGATGATCCGCGCCCGCGCAGCTTCTTGAGCACTTCCAGGCCATGCATTTTTGGCAGGCCCAGATCGAGAATCAAGAGATCAAATTCAGTGTTGGTCATCAGGGCGGCATCGGCCTCAGTGCCGCTGGCCACATGATCCACCGCCGCACCAGCGCCGCGCAGGGCACGCAAGAGGCCATCAGCCAATACCTGGTCGTCTTCCGCAATCAATATCCGCATGCCTGCTCCTTTTGTGGGTGCTGCGCCCGTCATTCGGCATCAGCGTTCCTTGTTTGGCATCATTCTAGGCGTGCCCGCGTGGGGCAAGAAGCGCAATCCCGCCTACTGCCCGCAGTAGGCTTCCAGCCCGATTGCGATGACCGTGGCGACTTCGTTCCCAACGGCCTGCCGCAGTTCCGCTTCTGCCTGGGCAACGGCCTCACGGTATGCGCCCATCCAGGCGAATCCGGTGTCGGTAAATCGAACCTGACGCGCCCTGGCGTCAAGAGGGTCGGGCATGCGACACACCATGCCCCAGGCCTCGCATTGGTCAACCAGCGTGCCCATCGCTTGTTTGGTCATGCCAGCACGCTGTGCCAGGTCGGTCAGTCGAGAGCCGCTGTGCGAGAGATGGCGGGTGATGTGAACGTGTGCCGCCCCCAGCTGTCCTCGGGCGACCAGATTGGATAGACCCAATGGCACTCCAGGGTGTTGCGTCATTAACTGCATGACGCGCGCATCAAATTGTTCCAACGCCAATCGCAACCAATGACCCATGTGGGCGTGGCGCCAAGTTTCGTCCGAGCTGTTAGACGGTGCTGTCGACATGGTTGTGAATAGTAATACAAACTGACTAAAAATTGCATTTACTGAATTCAATCTTTGCCTGTAAACTACTGTTCAAGCATCCAGCCTGTAATTAAACCCAACGACTGAGTTGCCCCAGATTTTTTTGTTTTTTTAAGGAGATTCCCATGGACGCACCCGTCAAACCGCTCGCTGCAAACAGTGAAAAAGCCAAGGCCTTGCAGGTGGCATTGGCCCAAATCGAAAAACAGTTCGGCAAGGGAACCATCATGCGCTTGGGTGAGGGCGAGGTGATCGAGGATATTCAGGTCGTTTCCACCGGTTCGTTAGGCTTGGACATTGCCCTTGGCGTTGGAGGCTTGCCGCGTGGGCGGGTGGTTGAAATTTACGGTCCTGAATCGTCTGGCAAGACCACGCTGACCCTGCAAGTGATCGCCGAGATGCAAAAACAGGGCGGGCAGTGCGCCTTCGTGGATGCCGAGCATGCGCTGGACATCCAGTACGCGCAAAAACTGGGTGTGAACTTGCAAGACCTGCTAATCAGCCAGCCCGACACGGGTGAGCAGGCCCTCGAAATTGTCGATAGTCTGGTGC
>DAOQRI010000167.1:0-6046 GCA_035355475.1 Rhodoferax sp.
ATCCCCATTGGAAATACCTTCAAAGCCGCCCCACCGCAGTGGTCACTTTTATGGGGCCGCACGCCTACTTGTCGCCCAGCGTGTATCCCGATCTGGCGCGGGTGCCCACTTGGAACTATCTGGCGGTTCATTGCACGGTGGAGTCCACACTGATTGAAGACGCTGCAGCAAAAGATCGTTTGCTCAAACAATTGATCGGTGACCACGAGCCGGAGTATGCAAAACAGTGGCGTGACCTGGACGACGTATTCGCCCAGAAAATGCTGTCCGCCATCGTCGGTTTCGAGCTGCGCGTAACTGCCCTGCAATGCAAGGTGAAAGTGAACCAGCATCGGCCGGAGTCCCACGCAGAAATGCAACGCCAGTATGCCAATGGCAATGAAAACGAACAGAAATTGGCCCAATGGATGGACCGGATAAAGGAGAGCTGAGATGCGCATGATTTTCGGAGTGCTGGGACTGTTGATCGTTCTGGCGGTTGTGGGTCAGCTTGCCAAGAAACAAATGGGCGCACTGACCGTGACGGCGCCTGGCGTTTCGGTGCCTGCTTCAGGCGCGACGCCGCAGCAGCAAAGCCAGCAATTGCAAAAACACATAGGACAAACAATCGACAGCAGTCTCCAGCAGGCCCGCCCCATGCCAGATGACAAATAGTTGATGCTCATTTTGGCATCCAGCCCTCATAGATATTACATGGCACGCTATCAGAGTAATAGCATTCATGAGTGACACCGCATTTATGCAACTGGCTCTGGAGCAGGCCGAAGAAGCTGCCAGCGCAGGTGAAGTTCCGGTGGGTGCTGTGGTTGTCAAGGACGGTCAGGTCATTGCCACTGGTCGCAATGCCTCCATCGATGGAAACGACCCCACTGCACATGCAGAAATTGTGGCGTTGCGGCAGGCGGCACAGGTGCTGGGTAACTATCGGCTCGATGGCTGTTCTCTCTACGTCACACTGGAGCCGTGCGCCATGTGCAGCGGTGCCATGATCCATGCCCGATTGGACCGGGTGGTCTATGGCGCCGGCGACCCGAAAACCGGGGCGGCTGGCTCCGTGTTGAATCTGTTTGACATTGCGCAAATCAATCACCAGACCCGGGTGCACGGTGGCGTGATGGCAAGCGAGTGTGCAAGCCAATTGCAGGCATTTTTTCAGGAAAAGCGGTCTGAAAAAGGCCTGCAAAGGAGGGCGCTTCATCCGCTGCGCGACGATGCCCTGCGCACACCGGATTCCCGGTTCCTGAACTTGCCCGGCTATCCCTGGAAGCCCCATTACATCAGCGACCTGCCGACGCTGGCGGGCTTGCGGATGCACTACCTGGATGAAGGACCTGCCGACGCCCAGTTGACCTATCTTTGCCTGCACGGAAACCCTGCCTGGAGCTATTTGTACCGAAAAATGATCCCCGCTTTCCTGGGCGCTGGCCACCGTGTCGTTGCACCTGACCTGATCGGTTTCGGACGCAGCGACAAACCCAAAAAGGAGTCTGCGCATAGCTTCACCTTCCACCGCCAAACCCTGCTGGAACTGATTAGCCGGTTGGATTTGCAGCGCGTGGTTCTGGTTGTGCAGGATTGGGGAGGGCTGCTGGGTCTGACGTTGCCGGGCGTGATGCCAGAACGCTTTTGTGGATTGTTGGCAATGAACACCCTGCTGGCTACAGGAGACGCACCACTCTCGCCCGGCTTTCTGGCATGGCGGGACATGTGCGGCAAGAACCCGGCCTATGACATAGCGCGGCTATTCGCACGTGGCAATCCGCTCTTGAGTGCATCTGAATGTGCTGCGTATGCCGCCCCGTTTCCCGACGGTGGACACCGTGCTGCAACCCGCGCCTTTCCCGCCATGGTGCCCGACCAAGCGGATGCTGATGGAGCCGGGACATCGCGCGAAGCCAAGCAATTCTGGCAATCACAGTGGCGTGGCAAAACACTGCTGGCGGTGGGAACACAGGACCCAGTTCTGGGAATCCCCTCCATGGTACAACTGGAGCAGACCATCCAGGGTTGCCAAACCATGCTTCACTTGCCGGATGCAGGCCACTTCGTTCCGGAATGGGGGGAGCCGCTGGCACTTTCAGCGACCGAGCTGTTTGGAATATGAGATTGTGTTCATAGGGTTATCCCGAAATAATTTGCGTGCATCGCCAAATTGTTTTGGAAAGTTTTTAGGTGTGGCTAACAATTTCGATATGGGTGGTGCACAATGTTCTCAAAGACAACGACTTGTAGTTTGAATGCATACTGACACTGACACGCTGCATTTTCTGGATGACGAAAACGAGGCTGGCGCCAGCGCCGGTCTGGTTTGGCGTTTGATGGTCATTGACGATGAACCCGATGTTCATCGGGCGACGACATTTGCGTTGGCTGGGGTCAAAATTCTGGGTCGTTCATTGGAGTTTCTGCATGCCTATTCGGCGTCTGAAGCGGCCCAATTGCTAAAGGCCGAGCAGGAAGTCGCAGTCGTACTTCTGGACGTGGTGATGGAGCGGGAGGATGCCGGGTTGGCCCTGGTCAAGACAATCCGTCAAGACCTGCAATTGACCGAACTTCGCATTATTCTGCGAACGGGCCAGCCGGGATACGCCCCGGAAATCGAAACCATTCATGATTTCGATATCAACGACTACAAAACCAAGTCGGAGCTCACGCGGACCAAGCTGTATGCCACGGTAACGGCGGCAGTTCGTGCCTACGAACAGATTCGAAAACTGGATCAATTGGCCTTCTATGATCGCCTGTGCAGCTTGCCCAATCGGAACAAGTTCATCGACCTGAGTGATCAAAGGCTGGCGTCGGGTTTGTATCCTTCCGATGTGATTGCCATCCTTGACGTCGACGATTTTTCGGAGATCAACGATGCGTTGGGTCACCAGCAGGGCGACCGCTTGCTGCAGGCGGTAGCGGAGCGGCTCAAACTGGAACTCGGAAAGGATGTGATTGTTGCGCGATTGGGCGGCGACACCTTTGGTTTGATGGGTGATATGAGCGCGCTTGATCCGCTCACTGTATTGGATCTGTTTCGGGCTCCATTCAAGGTACACGATGACTCGATGGTGGTCACCGCCACACTTGGGTTGACTCAGTTTTTGGGTAAGGACACGGCGGGCCGCGATGCTTTAAAAGATGCCAACATCGCCCTGAAACTGGCCAAGAAGAGCCGGCGCGGCAGTTTCGTCATGTTTTCAGCGCAAATGGGAGCGGACATCCGCGAGCGTGTTCGCCTGTTGCAAGCCTTGCGCCATGCCGTAGAGAGCGAACGGCTTTTTGTGGTGTACCAGCCGCAAGTCAATCTGATCAACGGAAAACTTGTCGGCGTTGAGGCGTTGATACGCTGGCGCAATGAAGATGGTTCTTTTGTACCGCCCGACCGCTTCATTCCGCTGGCGGAGGCATCCGGCATGATTGTCGCGATTGGCGACTGGGTCTTGCGCGTTTCATGCCTTGAACTGGTGCGACTGCAGGCGCTGGGGCTGCCCGACCTGCGCATGTCGGTCAACGTATCGCAAATCCAGTTTCGCCACCCTGAGTTCCTTGAGAAACTCCGCTCAGCGGTCGCCGATACCGGCATCAATCCCAAGTGTTTGGAGCTGGAAATTACCGAATCCGTGGCCATGGAAGATCCGGACTTTATGCTGGAAACCCTGCATAAAGTGCGAAAGATGGATATTTCCATTGCGATTGACGACTTCGGCACCGGTTATTCCTCGCTGAGTCACCTGCGCCAGTTACCGATCGACCGGCTAAAAATTGACCGTGCATTTGTTTCAGAGTTGAGTAACGCAGTTTTGGGCGGGCACATTGCGTCCATGGTGATTGAATTGGGCCGCAACCTGAACCTTACTGTGATTGCCGAAGGCATAGAAGAAGAAAGCCAGGCCCAGACCCTGTTGGGTATGGGGTGCCATGAAGGTCAAGGATACCTGTATGCCAAACCCATGGTGTCTGCACAACTGGTTGAGTGGATTCAGGCGCGTTGAAAAAACATATCTACATTTACTCACCCTCGGGTGCAGTTCGGGACAAGGCGGCATTCAAGCGTGGTGTACGCCGTCTGGAATGGCTGGGTCACGAAGTTGAGGTTGATGCTGCCGCGCTGGACTCGCATACACGTTTTGCGGGCGATGACACAACAAGATTGGCGGCCATTCACCGTGCTGCGTCTAGCGGCGCTGACGTCGCAATGATATCTCGCGGGGGCTACGGTCTGACGCGGATTTTGGGCGGAATCCGATACAAGGCTGTGGCCAAGGCCATTGAACGCGGTACGCATTTTGTGGGGCTTAGTGACTTCACCGCGTTTCAACTAGCCATGCACGCAAAAGCCGGCTGCACCACCTGGGCGGGGCCTGCACTGTGTGAAGGTTTTGGTGATAGCGACCCCGACGACATCATGGAAGACTGCTTCAATGACATGCTGACGGGGCAGGGGGAAGGAACTGGTTGGCGCCAGGATCGTGAGTCGGTGAATAACGACGTTTGCATCCGCAATGCAACGTTGTGGGGCGGCAATTTATCCATGGTGGCCGCCTTGCTTGGTACACCATATTTCCCGGAAGTCAAGGGTGGAATCCTGTTTCTGGAAGATGTTGGCGAACATCCCTATCGCATAGAACGTCTCTTGACCCAATTGCTACACGCTGGCGTACTATCGCGGCAAAAAGCGATTGTGATGGGTCAATTCACTGAATTTAGTTTGACAACCCACGACAAGGGATTCAACTTGAAGTCGGTTCTGGCTTGGCTGCGTACTCAGACCAAAACCCCCATTCTTACGAATTTGCCCTTTGGACACGTCGCCACCAAAGTGCTGTTGCCGGTGGGCGTGAAAACGGATCTGATTGTAGAAAAACGCGATGCGCTACTGCTCTGGGGACACTTGAGCTAGATGGCTCGTGGGAGCGGGGCGCGTTTTATCCGACCGATCGGCGTGGTCTGGAAGTTTGCGCTCTAGGAAGCAGGCCTTTGAACTTTGAACTGATTAAATTCAATTTTTGACTGGCCAGGACTTCACCGTCCACTGCCGCAACAGCGGCCATGATGTCACCTCGCAAATACCAAAGGTCCTGCAAATCGATAGCATGGGCTACCTTTAACTCCAATTTGGATGCATTGGCTGTGCTGGAAGAGTCCAGTTCCTTGAGCATCGCTTCACGAATGTCTTCGAGCGCAACTTCCCGTCGCGCGACTTCACTGCCAGCACCACCTTGAAAGATACTTTGGAAGCCTGACACCAGAGCATTTGGAATCCAACTCATATTCGTTTCTTCTTTGTTTCAGCAATTGCCTACCATACCAAACTTTTTACATATCCAGCAAGATGTAAATGCGTACAAGTAGTATGGAAACAACTTGTATTTCAATGCGTTACGTCACTATTCTCAGGCAATACATTCAGATACGACGGCGATTTTTCGTGCCAGAAGCGCGCTGCCCCATACACGTGGATGCAGCAGCATTCACGGTTAGAGGGACATTGTTTTGCATTTTCTGACCACTCAAAACCCGATGGTTCTCAATTGCTCGGCAATGCCCTAAACTCTGTCACTAAATAACAAGCGGAACTTTCGGGAATGGGCGTTCAAACCACCGTTGTATTCACAGATTTGCACGGCAGCACAACGGTTTTTGAAGCGTTGGGTAACGCTTTGGCGACAGAAGCTGTTACGCAGATCACAACGTGGATTGGGCAACAGTGCGTCGTGCATGGTGGGCAAATTGTCAAAACTCTTGGAGATGGAGTTTTGGCGATGTTCCCAGACGGGCAGCATGCGTTAGCCGCTGTGGTTGAGTTGCAGCGAGAACATTCCAAGCGAATCATGCGTTCACCGCTGCCTTTGCGCATGCCAATGCGCATTGGGGTTGCCAGCGGTGAGGTGGAAATGGTCGCTGGAGATTGCTACGGTGATGCCGTCAACGTTGCTGCACGGTTGTGTGACCTCTGTGGACCTTATCAGATTTGGTCGAACGCATCAGCATTGGAAGGTGTTACCGCGAAACAGGGCATGACTTTTCGGGTCTTGGGACCTATCAATATCCGGGG
>DAOQRI010000168.1:0-6023 GCA_035355475.1 Rhodoferax sp.
TCGCGGCTCCAGTCCACGCTGTCGCCCATGCGGCGCATCTGGGTGGTGATGGTGTTGCCCGACTTTTCCTTCCACTCCCATACTTTTTCGACGAAGGCCTTGCGGCCCAGGTCGTGGCGGCTGACACCCTGATCCTGCAACTGGCGTTCCACCACGATCTGGGTCGCAATGCCGGCGTGGTCGGTGCCCGGAATCCAGGCCGCATTGGCGCCCAGCATGCGGTGGTAGCGGGTCAGGCTGTCCATGATGGTCTGGTTGAAGGCATGGCCCATGTGCAGCGTACCGGTCACATTGGGGGGCGGCAGCTGGATGGCGAACGACGGCTGACCATCTTTGGCCATCTGCGTGCCGCGGTAGCCGGCCACGCCGTAGCCACGCTTTTCCCACTCGGGGCCCCAATGTGCTTCCAGCGCGGCAGGCTCGAAGGACTTGGAGAGGGACTGCAGGCCGGGTTGTGCGGAAGGGGTGGAGGCGGAGTCGGTCATGTTGGGGTCGTTTCTGTCAGAGCCCATGATTTTACCGGGCACAGCCGCCGCCGCGTGGGCAGACCAGCGCCAGCAGTTACGATGGACCGCGTTTGGCATTCAGGAAGGAAAAAGCACCGTGGTCATTTGTGAAACAACGCGCCTTGAGCCCGCCCACGCACCGGAGTACCGCGCCCTGATGCTACATGCCTATGCGCAGCACCCCGATGCGTTCACCTCCAGCGTGGCAGAGCGAGAGGCACTGCCGTTGTCGTGGTGGCAGGCCCGTCTGAACCCTGCGCCGGATGCCAATGATGTGGTGTTTGGCGCCTGGCATGGCGGTGTGCTGGTTGGCGCGGTTGGGCTGTCGTTTGATACGCGTGAGAAGGCACGCCACAAGGCTACGTTGTTTGGCATGGTGGTATTGCCCGCACAGCGTCGCTTGGGCTTGGGTCAGCAGCTGGTTGCCGCTGCACTGGCATGTGCCCGCAGTCGGCCCGGTGTGCGGGTGGTGCAGCTTACCGTGACCCAGGGCAATGCGCAGGCCCAGGCGCTGTATGCGCGCAACGGCTTTGCCGAGTTTGGTGTGGAGCCCTATGCCGTGGCGGTGGAGCAGGGGTTTGTGTCCAAGGTGCACATGTGGCACCTGTTGGTGGCGGAGTCGGCCTGAAACCCCCTTGTTGAATTGGATAGACCTCAACTTGGGTAGGATTTCTTCATTGCCCGGAAATTGATGGTCAAATTGGCATCTAGCCCTCGTCGAATATACGTAAGATGCTATCAGAGTTATAGCATCATGCGCAGTGCCATTATTCAGACGCGTGGCAGGCAAAACCTAGCCGCAATTCCCCACGCTGCAGTTTGGGGCATGTCACGCTACAGTCTGGACCAGAAGTCAACAACACATGGAAATACATATGAAACGCCAGTTAGCACGGTACGCTGTCATTTTGACCATTGCGCTGGGCGCGTCAGTTACGGCACACGCCCAAATGCCGTCGCTTCCCCTGTGGGAGCTGGGTGCATTCGCCGGCACGGCTTCCACACCCGCCTACCCGGGCTCGGCCGACCGCGCCTCGCGCAGCCTGGTGCTGCCCATTTTTGTGTACCGGGGCGAGGTGTTTCGCGCCGAGCGCGGTGATGTGGGCGCACGGCTTTTCAGCAGCGACGATGCCGAGCTGGACCTGGGCTTTGCCGCATCGCTGCCCGCCACGTCGGACGACCTGACCGCCCGCAAGGGTATGAGCGATCTGGGCACGCTCGTGGAGTTTGGCCCGCGCGTCAAGATCACGCTGGCACGGCCCGCACCGGGATCGCGGGTGCGTCTGGAGTTGCCGCTGCGCGCGGTGCTCGAGTTCAACAACGGGGTGCGCCAGCAGGGCTATGCCTTTGAGCCCGAGCTTGGGCTGGAAGTGCGTGATGTCGGCGCGGGCTGGAGTCTGGCGGCCACCGCCAGCCTCGTGCTGGGCGACAAAGACCTCAACAACTATTTCTATGGCGTATCCACGCCCTATGCCACCGCCACACGCCCCGCGTATGACGCCCAGGCCGGGTTGATAACGACCCGCCTGGGCGTGAGCCTGGCCAAAAGCCTGACGCCCGATGTGCGCCTGTTTGGCTATGTGCGCCACGAGTTGATGGAGGGCGCTGCCAACAAGGCCAGCCCCTTGTTCCAGCAGACTACGGGGACCTCGGTGGGCCTGGGGCTGTTGTGGACGTTTGCACGGTCCGAACAGCGGGCCGCAGCGCGTTGACGCCGATTGGGCACACCCAGCATTTCCATGCACAACGCACTGCAACGCTACGGTGTGCGCCTTCTGGTGTGGGCGGTGCTGTCCGCTCTGGGTTGCCTGTTGTTGGCCCGCTGGGAACTGGCCCAGTTGCGCGATGCCTTTGAGACCGATGCCCGTATCAGCCACCGCCTGTTGAGCCAACGTGCCGTGCAGCATGACGCGGTGCTGGCCACGCTGGCCCTGTTGCAGCCCAATGCACCATCCGCCAGCCCGGATTCGGCCGAGCAGCGCTTGTCCTCCGTCTATCCGCAGATATTGGGCGTGCAGCGGCGTGACCCTGGTGGCTCATGGAGCGGCGCTGGTCTGGAAGCTGCTGAGCAGGCTTCACGCCAGGCCCGTGGTGCCGTGTTGGCCAATCTGGATTTCAACGCTGAGCGCCCCCGCTACCAGCTCGTGCTGGCCGGGCAACCTGCCAGTTTTGCTTTGCTGATTGATGTGCAGGCCAGCGTGCCGTGGGCCGACTGGTCCATGCCGGTGCAAACCAGCCCGGTGCGCGTCACGCTGGAGCATGCCGGGCAGGCCTTTGTGGTGCAGCCTGGACACATGGACGAAGCGGGTTGGCGCTTCGAATTTCATAAGCATCTGGCCAGCAGCAGCCAGCCCTTTGATGTGGTGGCCATCCGCCAGGTGCTCTGGGTGGAGCTGCCGTGGGCGCTGATGGTGCTGTGGGTCGCTGCGGTTGCCGCTGCGGTGGTGGCCTGGTCGGCCTGGCAAGTGCAGCGAAGTGCGCGGCGCCGCGCGGAGGAACTGTTGCGGGTGGGGCAAGTGGCCCGCTTGAATACCCTGGGCGAGCTGGCCGCCGGCATGGAGCATGAACTGAACCAGCCACTCACTGCCATTCTGGCCAACACCCAGGCCGCCAAGCGCCTTCTGAACGATGAGCCACCGGAGTTGCCCACGGCTCTGCGGGCTATGGACCAGGCGGTTGCGCAGGCGCGCCGCGCTGCTGACGTGTTGGCGCGTTTGCGCCGCACGGTGGAGCCATCGGGCACATCGCAACCGGGTGAGTCGGTAGAGTTGGAGCGTGTGGTGCGCAGTGCGCTGGACCTGCTGGAGCCCGAGTGCAAACGCCGCGCAGTTGCAGTGACCGTGCAGACTGAGCAACCTGCCACGGTGTTTGCCGAACGCGTGGCAATGGAGCAGATCGTGCACAACCTGCTGACCAATGCATTGCAGGCACTGGACCAGGTGCCAGCTACCGAGCGCCAACTCATGGTTCACATAGCGATTGAGCAGGGCGCTGGCGTGCTGCGTGTAGCCGACAGCGGGCCGGGCATAGCGCCCGACGTATTGCCCCGCGTGTTCGAGCCCTTCTTCACCACCCGCGAAGGCGGTCTGGGGCTGGGCCTGAGCCTGTGTGAAACCCTGGTTACGGGCATGGGCGGCGCATTGCGTGCACAGGCCCATGCACCGCGCGGTGCGCTGTTTTTCCTAAGTCTGCCACTTGCACCCATGGGTGCGTCGACACCATGAATGTTCCGCTATCGCCATTGATTCATCTGATTGACGACGACGCGGCCGTGCGCGACAGTCTTTCACTGTTGATCGGCACCGTCGGCCTGCGGGTGCAGACCTGGGCCGACCCGCAGGAATTTATGCGCAGCTTTGACCGCCTAAGCATCGGTGCCATCGTGCTGGATGTGCGAATGCCCGGCATCAGCGGCCTCACCGTCCTGGACACACTGGTGGCCCAAGGGGTTGACCAGCCCGTGATCATGCTCACCGGCCACGGCACGGTTGAACTGTGCCGCCGCGCCTTCAAGTCCGGTGCTGCCGAGTTCTTGGAAAAGCCGGTAGACGATGAAGTGCTGCTTGAAGCCCTGCAAAGCGCCGTGCGCCAGCATGTGCGCTCGCGCGAACGCCACCAGGCCAACCAGCAGGCGCGTGAGCACTACGCGCAGCTGTCCGAGCGCGAGCGCGAGGTGCTCGGTCTGATTGTCGAGGGCCTGACCAACAAGGAAATTGGCCGCGCGCTCGGCCTGTCGCCGCGCACCGTGGAAACCCACCGGGCCAACCTGTTTGCCAAACTGCAGGTGGACTCACTGGCGCACCTGATCCGCCATTACGCTTCGCTGGTTGACTCTACCGAAACTTGAGGCACTGCGTAGTTCTACGGAGCTTGGCGCGTAGCCACACGAATGGCGCCGATGCCCGCTAAAAATTACATTTTCTCCAGGGGTGAACGTTTGATTCACACCCACCCATCAACTGGAGAAAACCCATGCGTTCCATTCACTGTGCTACCGCCATCGTCCTGTCCTTTGCCACCTTGGGCGCCAGCGCCCAGGCCGTGCGCGCGGAGAAGAACATGTCGCTGGAGCTGGCCACCAAGATTGCAGCCGCCACCGTAGCAGCCTGCAGCGCGGACAAATACAACGTCACCGCGACCGTGGTGGACCGCGCAGGCAGCGTGCGTGCGGTGCAGCGTGCCGACAATGCCGGTCCCCACACACTGGCTGCCAGCCAGGCAAAGGCGTTCACTTCGGCCTCCGCCAAAAACACCACGCTCGCCATGTGGGAAGGCGTGCAGAAGAACCCCGCCTCCACCAACGTGGCCATGATTCCCGGCTTTTTGCTGCTAGGCGGCGGCGTGCCTGTGAAGGTGGGCGACGAGGTGATTGGCGCGGTGGGAGTGGGCGGCGCGCCCGGCGGCCATCTGGACGAGAAGTGCGCTGTGGCCGGCATCGCCAGCGTGCAGGACTTGTTGAAATAAGCATGTCGCCAGTCAACCCAGGTGTCACCATGTCATCAATCCAGAACCGATTACTGGCATGGCCGATGTCCGCCTGCATTGCACTGGCTGGTCTGGGCTTTGCAGCCCAGGCCCAGGCCCAGGTTGCACCCAGTGCAGCCGAAGTAGCTCGTTACAGTGGCCTGCATGCGGCAGCGCACCGGGGCGAGCTGGCGCAGGTCAAGAAACTGTTGGCCAGCGGAGCACAAATTGACACGCGGGACCCGTATGGCCGCACCGCATTGCATGTGGCCACCTTTGCCCGCCAGCGCGAGGTGATCAAGGCCCTGGCGCAAGCCGGTGCCAACCTGGGCCTGCTGGAGAACGACCGTTACGACGCGGTCACCATTGCGTCGGTGGCCGATGACGAGCCCACCCTGCGTGTGCTGCTGGAACTGGGCGCTAGCGCCAAACTCACCACCAGCCGATACGACGGCACCGCGCTGATCGCCGCCGCACACCTGGGGCACGACGGGGTGGTGCGCCAGCTCATCACCGCCGGTGCGCCGCTGGACCATGTGAACAACCTGCACTGGACGGCGCTGATTGAATCCATCGTGCTGGGTGATGGTGGCGCACGCCACCAGGCGGTGCTGCAGGCTTTGCTGGATGCAGGGGCCAGCACCCGGCTAGCCGACCGCGAGGGGAACACGCCGTTGGTATTGGCAAAAGCCCGGGGCTATGCGGCTATGGTGGAGATGCTGAAGAAGTCGGGGGCCAGGTAGCCCAGAGTGCATTGGCCGAGTTTGCAGGTCAATTCAGTGAAAATTGATGATCAAATCGGCCTCCAGCCCTTGTGGATATTGCGTAAGCCGCTATCAGAGTTATAGCGACTGTGGCTCCGTGTGGCCTCAGTCCTTCGCCACTTCCAGTACCAGCTTGCCAAAATTTTCGCCGTTGAAGAGCTTGAGCAGGGTTTCAGGGAAGGTCTGCAGGCCCACCACCACGTCTTCCTTGCTTTTCATGCGGCCGTCCCGGATGTAGCCGGCCATTTCGGCAATGGCCAGGTGGTAGCGGTCGGCGTAGTCGAACACC
>DAOQRI010000169.1:0-6002 GCA_035355475.1 Rhodoferax sp.
CGCATGTGGTGCTGGATACCCCAGCCGGACTGCACGGCAAGCGCCTCAACGAAGTGATGAAAATGGCCGACCACATCGTCGTCCCCTTGCAGCCCAGTGTGTTTGATATTTTTGCCACCCGCGCATTTCTGGATGAATTGGTGCAAAACAAGCACGCGGGCAAGACTCACATTGGTTTGGTTGGCATGCGGGTGGATGCGCGCACTATTGCGGCTGACCAATTGCACCAGTTCGTCGACATGCTGGGCGTGCCCGTGCTGGGTTATCTGCGCGACACGCAGAATTACGTCCATCTTGCGGCGCGTGGCCTCACACTCTTTGATGTGGCGTCTGCCCGGGTGGAGAAAGACCTGGCGCTCTGGCAAGATTTGTGTCGCTGGCTTGACACCTGATGGTGTCTGCGGACCCTACAGTGCATGCATGAAAATATTCCAGACACTTGCAGAATTGCCGCCTTTGATCGGGCAGGAACTGGTCGTTAGCGACTGGATCACCATCACCCAGGAGCAGGTCAACCTGTTTGCACAGGCCACCGGCGACCACCAGTGGATTCATGTGGACGTGGAACGCGCCAAGGCGGGGCCATTTGGTGCACCCATCGCGCACGGTTTTTTGACCTTGTCCTTGCTTCCCCGTTTTTTTGAATCTTCGGTGCGCGTTGAAGAAACCCGCATGGGCGTGAACTATGGCCTCAACAAGGTCCGGTTTATTGCGCCCGTGCCCGTGGGCAGTCGGTTGCGCGCCCGCATGAAGTTGATGGCATGCGATCCGATTGACAATAACGGCATGCAAATGACCTGGGAGGTCACGACCGAGCGCGAAGGGTCAGCCAAACCAGTGTGCATTGCCGAGTCGATTGCGCGCCACTATCCCTGAAATCCATTCTGGCGCCAGGCTTCGAACACAGTAACTGCAACTGCGTTGGACAGGTTGAGGCTGCGTTGGCCCTCGATCATCGGTAGTTTCAGGCACTGTTGGGGCGCAAAGTGGGAACGCACGGCATCTGACAGGCCTCGCGTTTCTGCGCCAAAGACCAGCCAGTCACCCGGCTGGAATACCGTCTCGAAAACCTGACCAGTACCCTTGGTTGTCAACGCAAACAAGCGTTCAGGCGCTGGTTTTTGTGATGCCAGAAAACTCGTCCAATCGGCGTGCCGGTGCAGCGTGGCGTACTCGTGGTAGTCCAGGCCAGCGCGACGCATGTGCTTGTCGTCCATGGAAAAGCCCAGTGGCTCTACCAAGTGCAATTGACATCCGGTGTTGGCTGCCAGGCGGATGATGTTGCCCGTATTGGGCGGGATTTCGGGTTCGACCAAAACGATATGAAACATGGCGCATATTGTCACGGCTTATTCGGTGCGCGCCAGTACCAATCCTGTGATGTGTGTCGCTCCCGCCCCTCGTAACGCCCGGGCAGCCGCGTGCAGCGAGGCGCCACTCGTCATGACGTCGTCGAGCAACACGATGCGCCGCCGAGCGATGTGGTGCGCCTGCAGTGGATCGATGGCGTAGGCGTGTCGTACCGCAAGCAACCTGTCATGCCGTGACAAGGTTCTTTGTGGTGGTGAATCCTGCATGCGTAGCAGTACCTTGTTGTTCACTTTGGAAGCGTCCAGAGCCTGGGCCAGGACCAATGCCTGGTTGTAGCCCCGTTCCTGCAACCGCTGACGCGACAGGGGCATAGGGATCAGCAAGTCGGCAGCGTCCAGCGCCGGCTCCACCCAAGGGGCGGCACGAATGAGCTGTGCAAATGTGCGCGCCCATCCCGGGTGTTGTCGGAACTTGAAGTCGGCCACCAGGGTGGACCATGGGTATGCGTAGGGCACGGCGGCCAAGCAGGCGTCCAGCGGCGGCGGTGCGGTGATGCAGGCGCCACATTGGCGTATGCCCACTGGCACACGCAGGGCACAGGTGTAGCACCGGCGCGTTGGCTGGGCAAACACCGCAACGCAGTCCTCGCAAACCGGTTGCGTGGGCCAGGCGTGGCACACGGCGCATTGGCTGGGGATGCGCTTGGATATCCCCTGAATCAGGTGGCGGAACACCGCGCCAATATACTCGTGCCGCGTTTGCACGTCTTCACCCCACTATGCCCAACCAGATTCCGCCTACGATTTCACACGCTGCTGCCAGTCGGTGGTCGCGCATGCAGTCCAAAGCGTCCCCTTGGTTGCATGAGGAAGTGGGCAGGCGCATGGCAGAGCGCCTGGCGTTTCTGAAACTGAGCCCCAAACACTGGATTCATTGGGAGCCGCTGCGGGGTGGTCTCGGCACACACGAGTTGGTTGCCATGCGATACCCCAAGGCGAAATGCTATGCCATTCAAGCCGGGGCTGACCTGGTCGCAATGGCCCAGGACGCATTGCAGCCGCGGTGGTGGAGTGCTGCACGCTGGAGCGGTTCGGGTATTGGCTTTGACGTACCTACTGATCCAGTGCAAATGCTGTGGGCAAATATGTCGCTGCACATGAGTGCCGATCCGCAAGCGCTGCTGGCCCGGTGGCACCAGTTGCTCGACGTCAATGGATTCCTGATGTTTTCCTGCCTTGGCCCGGACACCGTGCGCCAGCTGCGCCAGATATACGAAAAGAATGGATGGCCGCCGCCGGCACACACCTTTACCGACATGCATGATTGGGGTGACATGTTGTTGCAGGCGGGTTTTGCTGACCCTGTGATGGATATGGAGCGCATAACCCTGACCTTCAATAGTGCGGAGAGACTGTTGCTCGAGTTGCGGGGGGTGGGCCGCAATCTGCATGCAGGCCGGTTTTCAGGTCTGCGAGGACGCCAATGGCGGCGGGACTTGGTGCAATCGCTGGAGAAGAGCGCGCAGGGCGGAGCAGAGTCGGGCGAGTACCGCCTTGATTTTGAAATCGTGTACGGGCATGCTGTCAAGGGCATGGCACGTGTGCCCGTCGGGCCGCACAGTACGATTTCCCTGGAGGCGATGCGGGGCGCATTGGGCATGAATGGTGAAAGGGAGCGCAGATGATGGTTTCTACTGGCGAAGTGCGCTGGTTTCTGATGATCGCCTGCGTGCTGATCTTCGTTGTGGTGTTTGCCTGGATGCTGATTTCTGCGTGGCGGCATCACCAGGGTGGCGCCAGGGAAGACCTGAACTTCCACGGATCCGTCACGATTGAAATTGTGTGGACGCTCGCGCCCGTGTTCATCGTGATGTTGCTGGTATGGCCAACCGTCAAATCATTTTTGAATCCGTAATTCCAACATGGGTAAAGGCGTCGAACGCCCATTTTGCGGGTTTTGCCGGATCGGGCAGTGTCCGCTTGTAAGCTAAAATATTTGGTTGCTGTATGCGGTAAGTCAAAGAACAGCAAGAATAAAAAGGATATTGGTCTATGCAAGTCTGGAAAAAGGCAATCCTGGGTGCGGTTGCATGCCTGGGATCTGTGGGAGCGTTGGCGGATTACCGGTTTAGCTTCCCCACGCCAGTGACACCCATTGCGCATGAAACATTGCATGTACATAACCTGTTCATGGTCATTGCGCTGACGCTGTTCTTTGGCGTGCTCGCGCTCATGCTGTATTCGTTCTGGCGTCATCGCAAGTCGGCGGGGCACAAGGCGGCTGACTTTACGGGGCCCAAGTCGCGCAAGCAGTGGTTTTGGGTATTGGTGCCGTTTGTGGGGCTGCTGGTGCTGGACTATGGTGTGTTTGGTATTCCTGCTTATCACGCCGTGTTGATGTATGAGGACACCAAGACCGATGCGAACCTGGTGGTCAAAGTGACCGGAAATCAATGGCTTTGGCAATATGAGTTTCCGGCGGAAGGCGTGAAGTTTTCTAGCCGCCTGTCAACCCCGCGGGAGCAAATCGCGAATATGCAGCCTAAGGGCGAGAATTATTTGCTGGAGGTCGATAACCCCCTGGTTTTGCCCGTTGGCAAGAAAATTCGCTTCATTACGACGTCCAACGATGTGATTCACAGCTGGTGGGTACCCGCTTTTGGTGTGAAGCGCGACGCAGTGCCCGGGTTCCTTCGGGAGTTCTGGGCCAAGGTTGATACCGTCGGAACTTACCGGGGGCAGTGCTCGGAGTTGTGTGGCAAAGAACATGCCTACATGCCAATTGTGGTCAATGTGGTTCCCCAGGCTGACTTTGAGGCTTGGCTGAAAAGCCGCAAGGCAGCTGACGCTGCAGCAGCAGCGAGCGAAAAGAAAGTCTGATGTAGCCTGAGACGGTATTGAGCCGGATTCAGCAGAGATTCAAGAAAACAGGAAAAGGAGTTGCCCATGGCACACGAATTGGCACACGATTTGCCCCATGCCGGTGGACACGAGGCGCATCATCCCTACGGGTTCATGCGCTGGATTCAGACCACCAATCACAAAGATATCGGGATCATGTATCTCATCTTTGCAATCACCATGCTGTTGACGGGTGGGGCGATGATTCTGGGTGTGCGGGCAGAGCTCTTTCGCCCCGGTTTGCAACTGATGCAGCCCGAGTTCTTCAATCAGCTCATCACCTTGCACGGTTTGATCATGGTGTTTGGCTTTGCCATGCCCGCTGCAACCGGCTTGGCCAATTACATGCTGCCCCTTATTTTGGGAGCGCCTGACATGGCGCTGCCCCGTTTGAACAACTGGGGATTCTGGATATTGCCTCCCGCGGCAGTTATGCTGGTTCTGCCGTTTTTCCTGGGTTTGGTGGGCATTGGCCCCGGCGCAGTGGATACCGGCTGGACCATGTATGCGCCTTTGTCAGTTCAAAGTGGTTGGGGCATGGATTTCGCGATTTTTGCAGTGCACATGCTCGGCGTATCGTCCATTTTGGGCTCGATCAACGTCATCGTGACGGTCTTGAATATGCGCGCTCCGGGCATGACGCTGTTCAAAATGCCACTGTTCGCCCATGGTTTCCTGGTGACCGCCATTTTGCTGATTACCATCATGCCCGTGCTGGCCGGGGGCGTCACCATGGTGCTGATGGACCGGCATTTTGATACCCACTTCTTCAGTGCGTCAGGCGGTGGAGATCCCGTTTTGTGGCAGCACATTTTCTGGTTCATGGGCCACCCTGAGGTGTACGTTCTGTTGTTGCCCATCACCGGTGTTGTGCCCCATGTCCTGTCCGCTTTTTCCAGAAAACCGACCTATGGCTACAAGGCGCAGGTGTACTCCATGTGGGGCATCGGCGGCCTGTCCGTGATTGTGTGGGCGCACCACATGTTCACCAGCGGCATGTCGACCGGCGGGCAGCTGTACTTCATGTACAGCACGATGCTGATTTCCTTGCCACTGGCCGTCATGTTCTTTTGCTGGATTGCGACCATTTGGCGCGGCTCGCTGAGTTTTGAGACGCCCATGCTATTCGCTATCGGGTTTGTCATCCTGTTTGGATGGGGCGGTTTGACGGGTCTGGTGCTGGCGGATGCTGCGGCTGATCCGCAGTACCACAATGCCTATTTCCTGGTTGCGCACTTCCACTATGCCCTGTATCCCACCACCGTGATGGGCGCTATGGCCGCTGTGTATTACTGGTTGCCGAAATGGACCGGTCACATGCTCGATGAGCGTTTGGGCCGTCTGCATTTCTGGATCGTCATGATTGGCTTCAATCTGACCTTCATTCCCCAGTTTCTGGTTGGTTTGGCTGGCATGCCGCGCCGCATTCCCGACTATCCCTTGATGTTCACCGAGTGGAACATGCTGTCTACGGTGGGTGCCTTTATTCTGGGCCTGTCGCATTTGCTCTTCATCTACATCGTAATCAAGTGCGTGCGTGGTGGTGAAAAAGCCGAAGCCAAAGCCTGGGAAGGTGCGCAAGGTCTCGAGTGGACCGTGCCATCACCTGCTCCCTACCATACCTTTGAAACACAGCCCACAGTTGAGTGACGTCTTGAAGGCACAAATGTTATGAAAATGCCGGAAAACCAGGCGCCTGTTGTGGCGGATGCATCCGTGTGGGAGCGACGCAAGAGAAACAACGTGCGCCTGGGCTGGATGTTTGCAGGCTTGGCTCTGGCGCTCTTCTTG
>DAOQRI010000170.1:0-5993 GCA_035355475.1 Rhodoferax sp.
GGTCACCATTTGCGAAACGGTCCAGTAAGCGTCCCGAAAGTTGCTGTGCGACAGGCGGTGCTCGGGTACGCCTTTGCTGCGCATCGCTTCGCTCTGGATGAAAACTTCCAGCTCGATGCTGATGGCGCCACAGTTGCGCAGCTCCTGTGAGTCTAGATAGGGCAAAGGCTGAGGATCGTTGGCATCGCGTGTCCATGCCTGGCGGTAGGGCGCTAATGCTTCCATGGTCACTACCCAGGGGGACACCGTGCTGGCAAAATTTTTGGATAGAAATGGCCCAAGCGGCTGGTATTCCCAACCCTGCACGTCGCGCGCCGACCAGTCGTTAAATAGGCACAGACCAAACACATGCTGCTCCGCTTGCGTGATGGAAACCGGGCTTCCCAGCGTGTTACCGGGGCCGACAAAGACACCCACTTCCAACTCGTAGTCCAGGCGTGCGCTGGGTGCCATCTCCGGTTCGGTTGCACCCGCTCGCATCACCTGGCTGATTGGGCGGCGCACCTGTTGGCCCGAGATGCCAATGCTCGACGACCGGCCGTGGTAGCCAATGGGAATCCACTGGTAGTTGGGCAATAGCGGGTTGTCCGGGCGAAGCAGTTTGCCGATGTTGGTGGCGTGGTGGATCGAGGTATAGAAGTCTGTGTAGTCGCCGATGCGTGCTGGCACGGCGAACTCTGCGCCGGCCTGGGGCACCAAGCATGTTTGCAGGGCAGCTTGTTGTGATGCACCTTCGCGCAAGGCGCGTGAGAGGGCCAAGCGCAATGCGGACCATGCAACAGATCCCAACGCCATGAACATGTTGAGGCTGGGCGCGCAGCACGCCTGTGCAGCAGCCTGCGCCAAAGCCCCTGCGTCGTTGAAAACACCGCTTGCGTGGGCAGCAGTCAAGTCCACCATCTGGTCGCCAATGGCTACACCAACGCGAAAGAGATGGGGATTTCCCGGCAGGCGGAACACACCAAACGGAAGGTTTTGGATGGGAAAGTCGCAGCCCACTTCATTGGCCGATGCGACCCAACTGCACAGCTGCGGATTGTGGGTTTCGTTGAGCAGGGTCATGCTGTGTCAGCCCGCCACAAAGCCCTTGCCGTCGTGCATCCAGGCTGCATGTTTGGGTGCTTTTTTGGTGCGGTCCCACTCATTGAGCATGTCCCACTTCACATCATCCAAGGCTTTCGACATGGCCGGTGTAGCGGTATTGCAGGCCAGTTCCAGCCGATGGCCGCTGGGGTCGAAGAAGTAGATGGACTTAAATATGGTGTGGTCGGTGATGCCGATGACGTCAATGCCAGCCGCCTCGAGCCGATCTTTGGCGGCCTGCAGTTCATCCATGCTGCCCACTTCAAAGGCCAGGTGTTGCGTCCAGGCAGGTGTGTTGTGGTCCCGGTCCATGGCGGGGCTGTTGGGTAGCTCGAAGAATGCCAGGATATTCCCCTGACCTGCATCGATGAACACGTGCATGTATGGATCCGGCGCCTTGGTGGACGGAACTTCGTCTTCAGCAATGGCCAGCACAAAGTTCATGTTGAGGTGCTTGGCATACCACTCCACCGTTTCCTTGACGTTAATGCAGCGGTAGGCGACGTGGTGAATCTTCTTGATGGTCATAGCAGGGTCCTGGATATCGTGGGTTTGAGTTGCCAATGGCCGCCATTAGAGGGGAGATTGATCTATCATTCAAGCAGATTTTTATGATGAATTTATTCTGATTGCTGATGAATATCACCCTGCGCCAATTGCGTGCCTTTGTTGCGCTGGCCCAAACCAGCAGTTTCACCGACGCGGCGGCCAGCCTGCATGTCACGCAGTCGGCCCTGAGCGGTCTCATCAAGGAACTCGAACTGGCGCTGGGGGTGCAGGTGGTGAACCGCAGCACGCGCAAGGTCAGTCTGTCGGAGGCTGGCCGGGAGTTCTATCCCCTTGTTGCGCGCTTGCTGCAAGACCTGGATGGCGCGTTAGACACCATCAGCGACCTGAAGCTGCTCAAGCGTGGATTGGTGCGTATTGCGGCACCGCAATTGATGTCCGCCTCGGTGATGCCAGAGATCATCGCGGCCTTTGGCAAGGAGTACCCGGAGATCGATATTCGGCTGGTGGACTGCATGGTTGACCAGGTTCTGCCCAAAGTGCACAGCGGTGAGGTGGATTTTGGAGTGGGCCCCGAGCGAGAGTCCTCAGCTGATATGCAGGCCCAAACCCTGTTTGAAATTCCATTTGTGGTGGTGTTTCGTGCTGACCACCCTTTGAAGCATAAGAGGCGCGTAACCTGGGACGATGCCTTGCGCTACCCGGTTATCGCGCTCAAGGGAGAGTTCACGCACCGGCTACGGGTGGACCTGCACGATTCCTTGCACGATGAGGCACTCAATCCGACAAACGAAGTGGGCTTCATGACCACGGCCTTTGCCATGGTCGGCGCTGGCCTGGGTGTCACGACCTGTTTGCCATATGCCAGCAGCCTGATTCAGTTGCACCAGTTGCACAGCAGACTGTTGGTGGAACCGGTTGTCAGGCGCAAGTTTTTTGTCTTTACCCGACGCGACCGGCCGCTGTCGCCGGCAGCACAGCGGTTTTCGGCCTATCTGTTGGACTATGTAAAGCAGCAACCATGGAGCGCTGCCGGCGCCTAAACCTTGCGGTTCAGCATCACGCCTTTTTGATACTGGTCCAGAGCCCGGGTGATATTCAGGGCTTCTTCGGAAGGAAATTGCCACACAATTTTCTTCGTCGTGCGATCAGTCACTCTGATCAGGTCTTTGCCAGTCTCCTCATCCACCGAAAATTGCAAGTCGGAGGAAATGGCAGACACTTTGCGCTGTATTTCACTCGCCAGATTCTTCAAATCATCGGATGAAAGCGCACTTTTTGCCGCCTGTGGTGCCGCTTGTACCGGCTCCTGCCTGACGGCTCCGGCTCTTGCCGGGGCGACTGAACTGGTCGCTACCGCCACGGGTGCCATTGCGCGTGGCATGGCAGCTGTCGGGGCGGGTGCGGGTCGTTGTATTGATAAGTTTGTCATGGCTTTTCAAAGCCTTTCATGGATTCAAGGCGAACCAAAATCCGTTCATGCCGTCACGTTCAGTGTGCGACCGATGGTCTGCCCCAGGTTATTGCTGACGGGTTTGGCTGCCTTGGCTTTATCTGCCGCCTTGGCCGCCTCAGCCTCTTGCGCAGCCCGGTCATTGTTGACCTGTTTGCGCTCAACAGCCGCCTTTGCAGCCTCTATCGGCGCCGCTTTGGGGGGTGCCTTTGGCACTTCTTTCGATGTAATTGAATTGATAGCCATATGAATACCTCTGATACGTTGCATGACGAATCACCTACCGCTGTATGGGTACACCGGCGGGGTTGGGCGCAATTAAACTTTTACGCTCACTTGGTATATCGGCTGGGTTTTTGCAAGCTTGAGGAAAAATTTAAAGAAATATCTCAGTTCGCTACCCGCACCTTGCGCGCGGCGCCATCGGAACGTCCAATATGGCCCAAGGGCAGCTCTGTGCTGGATTTGATGCAGTTCAGCACAATGTTGGACCGAATATGGGCAACGCCATTGATACGGGTGAGTTTTCGCAGCACGGAGTCGGACAGGACACCCAGGTCAGCCGCCACGATTTGCAGGATGTAGTCCGATTCGCCAGCCACCGAGTAGCAGTCCAGCACTTCAGGAATCGCCGCAATCTCACGCTCAAAAGCCAGTCCTTCATCACCACCATGGCGGCTCAGCGTGACGTAGCTGATGGCGCGCACGCCCAAACCGAGCGAAGCGGGATCCAGCAGAGCCACGTAGCGGCGGATGATGCCCCCCGATTCGAGGCGCTGGATGCGGCGACTCACCTGGGACGCCGACAGGTGAATCAGCTCGCCCACTTGCTGGTTGGTGGCATGAGCGTCCTTCTGCAACGCGGCCAGCAAGCTGATATCGAATTTGTCCAGCATCAAATCGTCAGTTTTTTCTTGATTCATGCATGAATTATGCATGCCTAGGGGTTTTCCTGTTGAAACTTGCGAACACTGTGCGCACAGTCTTGACCACAATCAATGTTTTCAAAACAAGCCAACCTGGAGACACAATGGCCGATCTATTTGACAACCCGATGGGACTCATGGGCTTTGAATTCGTCGAATTCGCATCCCCCGCACCCGGCGTACTGGAACCGGTGTTCGAGCAAATGGGCTTTGTGCATGTGGCGCGGCACCGCTCCAAGGATGTGGATCTATACCGCCAGGGCGACATCAATTTCATCATCAACCGAGAGCCCAAGAGCCATGCGGCCTACTTTGCAGCCGAACATGGCCCGTGTGCCTGCAGCATGGCCTTTCGGGTGCGGGATTCACACAAAGCCTATGCACGCGCGCTGGAGCAGGGCGAACAACCGGTGGACATTCCGCCCGGCCCCATGGAGCTGCGCCTGCCAGCGATTAAAGGCATTGGTGGTGCTCCCCTCTACCTGATTGACCGCTTTGAAGATGGCAAATCCATCTATGACATTGACTTTGATTTCTTCCCCGGTGTGGACCGTCACCCCGTGGGACATGGGCTCAAAATCATCGATCACCTGACCCACAACGTCTACCGCGGCCGCATGGCGTTTTGGGGCAGCTTTTATGAGCGCATCTTCAATTTTCGCGAGATCCGCTACTTCGATATCAAGGGCGAGTACACCGGCCTGACTTCACGCGCCATGACCGCGCCAGATGGCATGATCCGCATTCCGCTGAATGAAGAGGCTGCGGGTAAATCGGGCCAGATCGAGGAGTACCTGATGCAATTCAACGGCGAAGGCATTCAGCACATCGCGCTGTTGAGCGATGACCTGATCGCCACGCTGGACAGCCTGAAGAAAGCCGGTGTTCCCCTGATGACGGCGCCGTCTGCCACTTACTACGAGATGCTGGAGGGCCGCCTGCCAAACCACGGTGAGGACGTGCAGGCCCTGCAAAGCCGTGGCATCTTGCTCGACGGGGTCAGCAAGGAGGGTGAGCGCCGCTTGCTGCTGCAAATCTTCTCGCAAACCGTTTTGGGCCCGGTGTTTTTTGAGTTCATCCAGCGCAAGGGTGACGATGGCTTCGGCGAGGGCAACTTTAAGGCGCTATTTGAGTCCATGGAGCGGGACCAGCTGCGCCGTGGTGTGATTACGGCGGACTGAGCATGCGCAAACTCAATGCCACCGAGGCCGCGATGGAGCTGGGCGTACTGCCTCACTGGACACTCGGCACCAATGGCGAGACCATCACCCGCGAGTTTGTGCTGGCGGACTTCATGCAAGCCTTCGCCTTCATGACACAGATTGCTATCGCCGCTGAAAAATACAACCACCACCCAGAGTGGAGCAATGTGTACAACCGGGTAACTATCACCTGGACTACGCACGATGTAGATGGCCTGAGCAGCAACGACATCGACATGGCGCAGCGATGCGACCAGGCCTTTGCAGGTTACCCATCTGCACCGACTGCCGCTTGAACCGGGGAACACCATGGACATCAGTTCCGATAAGGTGAAACACGGATTGGCCGCCGGGCCAACGGCATCACCAGCGCGCGCAGACTGGACAGTGGACCAGGGTTGGACCAACTACACCCCCGCGCAACACGCGGTGTGGAAAACGCTCTATGAACGGCAAACCCAGTTGCTGCCCGGCCTGGCCTGCGACGCCTTTGTGGATGGCATGAACAAGCTGCCCATGTCGGCCGACTGCATACCCAACTTTGAAGCGCTCTCCGATACCTTGTACCAAGCAACCGGTTGGCAAGTCGTGGCGGTGCCTGGGCTTGTGCCCGACGACGTGTTCTTTGACCACTTGGCCAACCGACGTTTCCCGTCGGGCAACTTCATCCGTGGCGCCGACGAACTGGACTATCTGGAAGAGCCCGATGTCTTTCACGATGTGTTTGGTCACGTGCCCATGTTGATGAACCCACTGATGGCGGACTTCATCCAGGCCTATGGCAAAGGTGGCCTGCGTGCGCAAAGTCTGGGCAAGCTGACC
>DAOQRI010000171.1:0-5964 GCA_035355475.1 Rhodoferax sp.
GTCCAGCGCGGCGAGCTTGCGGATGTCCAGGTCTTTTCGCGGGCTCCAGAAGTCGCGCTGGATGCGTCCCTCTACAAACGCGATCAGGCCGCGCTCCATCGGGGCGCGCACCACATCATCCAACGCAAACGCCGGGTTGATGCTGGCGGCTTCGTGCGTGGTGGCCAAAAGGTAGGCAGTCAGCGTGTCGCTGCCGTGATTGGCCTCGCCATCGCGCGGCGGGAAGTAGTTGGCCAGGCCGTCGCTGTCGAGGTAGCTGGGGATCTGCGCAGCCACGGTCTGCCACAGCTTGCCGTCGCGCAGACCTACACTCTTGCTGGCTTTTTGCTCCAGGCAGGCAAAGGGATAGTTGGCAAACCAGTCCTTGACGCCGGGCAGGCCTTCGGCGAGCTTAGGCTGCAACGAGAGCTTCAATCCACCGCGGCCGGGGATGGCATCGGCGGGTGGATTCACGTCCAGGCTGAAAGGCCCGTCAATCTGCACCAGCGTGGCCTGCTGCACCGTCAGCGGCACGGCGGGGATGATGCGTTGGCGCGCCTTCAAGGCATCGCGTGCGCCGGTGATTGTGTCCTTGGCTTCGATCTCCCACAGGATCGCTTCGGATCGGATCTGCGCCAGTTGCGCGGGGGCCGTCACCATCCACGCCACTTCGCGCGCATCACCAGCGGGAATTTCGACAGTCTGGGGTTTGATGTCCAACAGCGTGGCCCGTGGCGTCACCTCCACCTTCATCGCCTGCTTGGTGGTGTTGCGCAGCGTGATCTGGGCACGGAACTGGTCATCCTCACGCACCAGGGGCGGCAGGCCGCTGATGATTTGCAGGTCCTGCGTCGCGCGGATGCTGGTGGATCCGGTGCCAAAAAGGCCGGTGGACGCATCGGCCACCGCGACGATCTTGAAGGTGGTCAGCGCATCATTTAGCGGCACCATGACCACAGCCTGGCCGTTGGCATCC
This sequence comes from Rhodoferax sp., assembly GCA_035355475.1. GTDB lineage: Bacteria > Pseudomonadota > Gammaproteobacteria > Burkholderiales > Burkholderiaceae_C > Allorhodoferax. The sequence goes on from DAOQRI010000171.1 coordinate 956, forward strand.
AGCTTCACGGCCGGGTTCCACAGCAACAGGGTTTCCAGCAGTTCACGTGCGCCGCTCTTGCCACCGCCGCCGCCCGCAGGTACGGCCTTGCGGCCATAGTGGCGTCGGCCAATGATTTCCATCTGTGCGGTGGAGGTTTCTACACCCCAGCTGCGGCGTTGCAGCATCGCATCGAGCAGGTTCCAGCTGGTGTTGGGCATCAGCTCCAGCAGCGCCTGGTCCACGGCGGCCAGGGCCACTTCGGCATTCGCGGCGGGTTGGCCATTGGGCAGTTTGACGGTGATCGTCACCTTGGCCGAGCTGCGCACGGCGTAGCTTTCCTTGTCGGTCTTCACGCTCACATCCAACTGGTGGGCCTTGGTGCCAACGCGGATTTCGGCCACGCCCAAACGGAAGGCGGGCTTGCTCAGGTCCACCAGCGCGGTGGGGGCTACGTATTCACGCCCCTCGTACCAGAACGAGGTCCACCACTCGCGCGGCGCCTTGTAGCCCCAGGTGAAGAAGCTGTACCACGGCACTTCACGCAGTCGCCCGCGCAGTGCCAGCACGCTCACGTACACATTGGGTCCCCAGCCGTCCTTGATCTTCACCTGAATGGTTGGGTCCTGGCCGTTGAGTTTCACGACTTCGGATTCGATGATGCCTTCACGCTCCACGGCCACCAGCGCGGTGGCGAAGCGGAACGGCATGCGCACCTGGAATTGGGCGGTCTCGCCCGGCTGGTAGCTCTTTTTCTCGGGCAGCAGGTCGATGCGGTCATGGTTCTCGCCACCAAACCACAGCTCGCCCTGCTTGGTCACATAGACGCTGGAGGCGGCCTGGATGCTGTTGCCTGCTGTGTCCTTGGCAGTCACCACCAGTTCCACCTCACCCGCCTCATTGAGCGCGGTCTCGCACAGCAACAGGCCTCTGGAATCGCTCTTACCACTGCAGACATTGCCCAGTTCCTTGACCGTGGTCTTGTTGTCATAGGTGTAGAAGCCGCCCACCATGCGCTTGCGTGTAGTGGTGACGATGCGCGCTGTGGCTTTGACCTCCAGCGCTACATCGGCCTGTGGCTTGCCACTCAGATCCAGCGCCAGCGCCTGGAATTTGATCTTCTGGCTACTCGACACCCAGCCCTCGGTCTTGATACCAGCTACCACCCCAGCGGGCCATAGCGTCTGGGTGCTGCGAATGGTCTGCACCTCCCCATTCGGGTCGGAGTAGGTAGCTTCCAGCAGCAGGTCTTTGGGTTGGCGACTGGTGGGCACCTTGTCTACGGTCACCTTGCCCGCACCGCTTTTGTCTAGCGTAAGCGGCAGCTTGTCGGCAATCACACGGGCATCGGATGCAGCGTCGGCCTCCTCTTCGCCATTGCTGCGGTTGTCGCGGTTGCCACGCGGACTTTGAAAGCTGAATTCGGCAAAGTCAGGGAAGTCCAGATATTTGCCACGCACCAGTGCTGACACCCGCACCGGCAGGTTGGCCGCGCCGCCACCGGAGACGTAGTTGATCTGCACATCCACCGGTACGGTTTTCACATTGACCAGCGCTTTCTTGTCAGCAGGCGTAACGCGGCCTTCCATCACCGGCAGGCGGAACTCTTCGACGCGGAAACTTCCCGTGCTGTAACTGCGGTCGTTGCCGCCACCGCGCAACTCCACCTGGTAGACACCGAGCTTGGCCGCCGGTGGAATGGAGAAGGTGCTCTCCGCACTCTGGCCACCTGTTGCGGTCTTGCGCCAGGCCAGCGGCTGCGTGTACTGCTGGCCGCTGCCCACATGCGTCACGACCAGCGTGCCGGGCGTGGTGGCGGTCAGGCCCAATCCCTTGCTGGTTTCGCTGCGCAGAAGGTGTTTCATCGACACGGTCTCGCCCGTGCGCAGCAGCGTGCGGTCGAAGATGGTGTGGGCGCGCGCATCCGGTTGCACCTCGCGGCTGGTGGGCAGGTTGAAACGCCAGGGCTCAATGCCGCGGTTCCAGTCGCTCCAGGTAAAGGCCATGTCCTGCACCGTGCCCGTGCCGTCACCGGACGGTTGAACTGCGCGGGCACTCACAAAGTAGGCCTGGGTGTAGTTGCCCTCGCCGCTGCAGGTGGGGGCTTGCGGAGAGATGCCACTTAGGTTGGCAATGCCTTGGGTATTGGTCGTTGTTGTGGCGACTTCCTTGCCACGGCAGTCAGACACCCGCACGGTGGCGTTGGCCACCGGCGCGCCCTTGTCCAGCGTGGTCACCCAGACTAGCGCGTTCTCGCGCCCCAGCTTGAAATGCACCCCCAGGTTGGTGACCAGGGCCGAAGTGCGCACGACTATGGTTCGGTCCCGGCCGTGGCGCTCGTCCAGCAGGCTGGTGCCCAGTTTCTGTGACGCAATCTCCACCACGTGAAAGCCCGCACCCAAAGGAATGCCGACGATTTCAAATGGTCGGGGGTCGCCGCTGTTAGGGTGCGGAAGATCGAGCGCTTTGACCCCAGTCTGGCCCTGCAGTAGCGACAGCATGCGCGACTGCACCTGGCTGCGATCAAACTCGTCCACGGCCTTGGGCAACGTGCCTTTTACATCCCGCGCGGCAACGCTTCGCGAAACGGTGAAGTTGTCATAGCGCTGCACCTTCAGGTACCAGGCAATGATGTCGGCATCGGTCGTGGGCTGCAGCGTGTTGACCTTGCTCGGCGGTGCGGTCTCCACATTGCGCAGCGTGACCGGCAACAGGGCAACACCATTGGGTTCGGCAAAGCGCTCGACTACACCAAACGGCGCTGCAGCAAATTTGGCCAGCGGCGGCATGGCGCCAGTGGATAGCTTCAGCGGAAAGCTGTCGGCATTGTGCAGGCTGCGCCCCGATGCGTCCTTGAAGCCCTTGGGCAGCTCCAGTGTGAAGGCGGTCTGCTCGGGGAAGTTGCCCTTGAAGGTGACGCTGTTGACCACATGGTCGTCGTCCAGGGATGCATCGCCTTCGCCGTCCTTAGCGGGCTTGAAGGTGTCTTTGCCGGACGTGAGACGGACCTCGGCCAGCAGCTTGGCCGGCACCGGCGCATTAAATCCCAAGCGCATCGGGCGAATCGGCAGGCACGCACTTTGGGCATTCTCACGCTCGCAGCTGAAACTGGCGATAAAGGGCTCGCGCACCTGGTAGCTGAAACGGTTTTCCACCGTGTTGGCCACGCCCTGGGCGTTGGCGCCGCCGGAAGGAGTGGCAACGCCTTTGCCAAACACCAGCTGCACTTTGGCCGATGGGCTCAGGGCACGGTTGCAGGCCAGGGTTTGAATGCTCAACGGCTCCTTGGCGGCCGCCGTTTCCAGCCCCTGCGATTTGAGCAGGGCGGTGCGCTCTTTGCCATCGATCAGGCGCACTGCGACGCGCTCGCCCAACCCTTCCACTGCACACCAGACGTTGTCCTGCACGCTGGCGAAGGTGGCTGCACCATTAAGCTTGAGCGTGAAGAACTGTTCCTCATCAATGCGGTTGCCCGCGTAGGGCTGGATGCTCTGCACAAACGGCCCGCCGGTGTGGAACTGGTAGCTGCTGGAACCGGTCAGCTCGGCACCCTTGGGTGACTTGAAGCCGGTGCGCACCTGCAGGCTGCAGCGCACGCCGGGCGGCAGGTCGTTTTCGAAGTCAAAGGCCCAGCTGCGGTCGGTGACCCAACGCCCCGCACCTTTGGTGACCTGGGCATCGCTGCAACTTAAGGTGAGCGGTGCCTCGGCCTTGGGGTCGCCAAAATGGACGGCGCTGTCGTCAAATTGGGCCACCACCTGGCGAACCCGTGCCACCTCACCCTGGGGTGAGACATTGACCATCTGCAACGCCTGTGCCTGCAGGGCTGCTGCGGCCAACAGGGCCGCGCAGGTTTTGAGAATGGTTTCGTGGCCCACAGTTGCCCCTCCTTGGAATCGAGGAGGGTAGCACCTTTTCATTTCACGAGGAGGGCCAAGAAATCAAGTGCCAAATCGGCCTCTAGCCCTCGTGAAATATGCGTACAAAGCTATCAGAGTGATAGCGCTTTCAATTCCCGCTATTGCCGTGCGGACTCGGTGGCTTCCTGTGGTGTTTCGTAGATGTGTGCCGCCAGGCCCCGGCTCTCCAGCGCTTCACCCAGTTTGAGTCGCATGAAGGCGCTGGTGGTGTAGCGCGACACGTCGGTGTAGAACTTGTCGGTCACTTCTTTCACCATGGCCGAGTAGTCGTCCACCACCGCCTCGTCGATCTGGAAGTTGTCGTAGTTCACCACGACCAGAATCTTCTTGCCGATGGGCTTGCACAGGTTTTCCGCAGCATGGCGGATGTCTTCCACGTCTTTCTTGCTCGTCACGCGCAGACCCTGGAAGTTGTAATACGCCGTGCCCTTGTTTTCGTCGTACTGCATGCGGTCCACCAGGCTGATGGACAGCAGTGTGTCGTTCAATTGCATGGCCTCTGGCAGGAAGATGCGCGCGTCCATGGGTTGCGGGTTGTTGATGATGGGCTTGAAGTCCATGTGCGCCAGGATGTCTTTTTCAATGTCAATGCCGGGCGCCACTTCAATCAGCTCCAGCCCGCCAGGTGAGAGCTTGAACACGCAGCGCTCGGTCACATACAACACGTTTTGTCCGGTGCTGGACGCGTAGGGTCCGCTGAAGGTGACCTGTTCGATCTTGTTGACGAACTTGCGCGCGCGCCCCTCTTGCAGGATGGCCACTTTGCCATCTGCCACTTTGACCTTGAGGCCACCCGCTGTGAAGGTGCCGACAAACACCACGGTGCGGCTGTTTTGCGTGATGTTGATGAAGCCACCCGCTCCGGCCAGTTTGGGGCCAAAGCGGCTGACATTGATGCTGCCGGAACTGTCGCATTCGGCCAGTCCCAGGCAGGCCAAGTCCAGGCCGCCACCATCGTAAAAATCGAACTGCTGGTTCATATCGATTAGGGCGTCGGGGTTGGTGGCTGCACCAAAGTTGACGCCGGACGCTGGCATGCCGCCAATGATGCCCGGCTCGGCGGTGAGCGTCATGTACTTCAGGATTTTTTCTTCATTGGCCACGGCGGCC
>DAOQRI010000172.1:0-5956 GCA_035355475.1 Rhodoferax sp.
GCGAGCGGCGTCAACTTCGCCGACATCTCGGCCAGGCCAGCGCCGGACTCCGCTGATGCGGGCAGGCTTGCCTGCGTGGTGGCGAACTCGCGCGCCGGTCTACGACGCCTCCGCTTCATGGCACCGCGCCTGATGCATGAATTGTGTGTAGCCGCCATTGCCGGCCAGGTGACGCGCGCAATGGAAATCCAGTTGCAGTTGTTGCCATTGCACAAGGCACTTTTCGTAGAATCCAACCCCATTCCGGTCAAGTGGGCGGCTGCCCGCATGGGCTTGTGTGGGCATGCACTGCGTTTGCCGCTGACACCGCTCTCGCCCGGGCAGCAGCCAAGTCTGGAGCGCGTCATGCACGCTTCGGGTCTGATATAAATTTTCCTTCCATTTTGAGGATTTTTGTGAACCCAATTTTCAAACTGACGCTATTAGGCGCAGCGATATCACTGACTGCCTGTGGCACGCTGGACGCGGGCAAAGTGGACTACCGAAGCGCTACCAGCGTCAAGGCGCCATCGTTGGACGTACCACCGGATTTGACCCAACTCTCCAAGAATACGCATTACGCTGTCGTGGGTGGCGCGGTATCTGCATCGGCCATGCAATCCGGCCAGCCGTCGGCGAACATCTCTCCTGCAGTTGCGCCGGTCGCCATGGGTGACGTGCGCATTGAACGCGCGGGTAACCAACGCTGGCTGGTGGTCAAGCGCCCGGCAGAGAAGCTTTGGGACCCTGTTAAGGATTTCTGGCAGGAGAACGGTTTTTTGCTGGCTGTTGACCAAAATACGCTAGGCATCATGGAGACCGATTGGGCCGAGAATCGTGCCAAGTTGCCACAAGATTTCATACGTGCTTCATTGGGCAAACTGCTGGACTCGCTCTACTCGACTGCTGAGCGCGACAAGTTTCGCACCCGGCTGGAGCGAAATTCCGAAGGTGAAACCGAAATTTTTATCAGCCACCGCGGAATGGTAGAGACCTTTAAAGACAACCAGAAAGAAAGCACAGTCTGGCAGCCGCGCGCGGCGGATCCCGAGTTGGAGGCCGAATTTTTGCGCCGCTTGATGGTAAAGCTGGGGTCGCCTGAAGCGCAAGCCAAGACTTTGATGGCAACCGCAGAAACAGCGAAGAAGAATGCCATTGTCACAACCGAAAGCGGACAGCCGGCGATTCGTATCGAAGACAGCTTTGACAGCGCATGGCGACGCGTCGGACTGGCACTTGACCGCACCGGGTTTACCGTGGAAGACCGGGACCGCAAGCAGGGTGTCTATTTCGTGCGCTACGTGCCCCTGAATGCAGACAACACGGAACCCGGCTTTTTCAGCAAGCTGTTCAGCAGCTCCGACAAGAACTCTGATGCAGCAAAGTTCCAGATCGCTGTGCGCAGTGCAGGAAATGTGACCACTGTGACCGTTCTCAATGCCAAGGGAGCCGCAGAAACTTCCACCAGCGCGCAGCGCATTGTCAAGGTCATTGCAGACGACATCAAATAGTCAGTCGATCAGAGAAGCAGAGTTCTCGAAACGTTGACATCAGGATAGCCGCGTCGCGCCAATTGCATCAATGGTGAAAGACGCTGCGGTCCTGTTGTTTTGCCTGCTGAATCTTTTTGCATTGGACGGCTTTTGCGCAACACTTTCAGTGAGCGACATGCGCTACCCGTTGCGAGGAGCAGACCTTGCTGTATTGCGCGATAAGAGTGGAACACTTGGCATAGAGGAAGTGACAAGTGAAAGGTACGCGAATGCGTTTCAAGCCACGACGGACACTCCGTCTTTGGGTTATTCAAAAGATGCGGTGTGGCTAAGAATCACCTTGACCAAGGACGCTGCGGCCCCTACCGACTGGCTTTTGGAAGTGACCAATCCGTACATCAATGACTTGCGCTTTTACGCGCCAGCAGATGGTTCCTTTTCCTTCACACAGGCGGGTGATCGTTTTCCTTTTTCTCAGCGCAAGATCATCTTTCATCACCCTGTTTTTTCGCTTAACTTGCCGGATTCGATTCCACGAACCTTCTACTTGCGAATGGAGTCCGACTCTACCCTTGCCGCGCAATTTGTCATCTGGAAACCGACTGCTATGCGGGATCGCAGTCAACTGGAAGTGTTGGTGCTGGGAGGGACAATGGGAATGATCCTGATGTCATTGATGATCTCTGGCATTCATTGGCTTTTTAGCCGTGACCCCGTTCTATTGGGGTTCTCGGTGTTGACTGCTGTGGTCATATTCTTTGTTCCAGCACAATTAGGGTTGGCGTCCCAGTTTCTCTTTCCAAATGCTCCACATCTTGCCGACGCGTTTGTGCCGTGGACGTTGGCTACAACGATTGCGACCATACAAGTGGTATTTGGGAACGCCTTGGCAATTGCAACCTACCAACCCAAGATCAGCAAATTTCTGTGGGTGCTGACAACTATCACGATGCTGCTACCGTTGACACGCGAGTTTGACGCCTACGCAACCATCGGAGGACCTGGGTTGCAAACTACCTTCATGTTGGGCTTGCTGTGTACCGCCTGGGCTTCTTTTCGTCGCTGGCGTTCGAAGGTCAATGGAGCGGGCTATTTGGTCATTGCACATTGCGCATTCATCGTCTCGCTATTAGTTGGCCGCTTGACTTTTCTTGGTGTGCTGGAGGCAAATGCCCTCACACTGGCCGCCTGGCTGCCGGGACTGATTGCATTCCTCTTCTTGGTACATATCGGCATTGTGGTGAAGGCGCGAGAGGATTACAGCAATCACATTGCGGCACGGAACGATGCAATGGCAGCACGTGCTGTTTACGCGAAAGAGCAAAATATGCGGCAGGACCAAGCCAATTTTTTTGCATTCGTTGCACATGAACTGCGGTCTCCACTTGCGGTCATCATCATTGGCCTGCAGAACATACATCGTGAGCTGTCGGGGGCAGCCGAATCCGTTCACGCCCGATTGAAGCGCATTGACCGAGCTGCACATCGCATGGGCGAACTCGTTGAACGACACCTGACATTACAGCGCATGGCCATCGCGGACTTTGAACCCACGCTATCAGAGATTGACCCGCAGCAACTTGCCATCGACGCGATTGCGGATGTAAAGGAAGAGTTTCCTCATCGCAATTTTGACTGTGTAGCTGGGTCCAACATATTCCCCGAGGTTCGACTTGACTGCGCATTGGTTCAAACTGCCCTTGTCAATTTGCTTGGAAATGCAGCAAGGTATTCGTCTCCCCGCGAACCGATACTGTTGAAGATTACTCAGACGGACAGCATTCTTCACTATCAGGTCACAGACTACGGGCCAGGAGTCCCTGCTGCGGAACGATCGCGCTTGTTCGAAATATTTAAGCGATCTGTTCATTCACAGTCAACGGTAGGGTTTGGCATCGGCTTGGCAACAGTTCGTCGCGTTGCCGAAGTTCACGGCGGCAAAGTCACATATACCGAGGGTGACGGTGGAGCCGCGATTTTTACCCTGACATTACCCGTTGCCCAAATTGAGACGGAGAATCCATGAAATCCATTCTCCTGGTCGAAGACGATGCCGACTTGCGCGAAGAGTTGACTGACTACCTTGGTGCCGCCGGATATAGCGTTTGTGGTGTTGGTTCAGTTGCCGACGCCGAACGCGCGCTCACTCAATCCTTTGAACTATTGATACTTGATATCAATTTGCCTGACGGCAGCGGACTTGAGCTTTGTCGTCGCGTTCGCCCCTACATTCGATCCGGAATCGTCATTTGCACGGGTCGCAGCGAAAGACATCTTCGAATCGACGGCCTCAAGGATGGTGCAGACGCCTACCTCGTCAAGCCAATTGATCTGCAAGAGCTGGAGGCCACTCTGTACAGCTTGCTTCGCCGACTTGCACACGTGGGAACTACCTTACTCAGTCAAGCACCGCCGCCGGTCCAATGGCGCTTGGACCGTACGCGCCAGACTTTGGCTGGGCCAAACGGAAAATCCACTCAGTTGAGTCGAAGTGATTGCCTGTTGCTTTCGACGATTCTTCAAAGCTCCCAGCAACAGGCCTCTCGGGCCGATGTACTCGCAGCCTTCTCTCATGCAGGAGCGACCCTAGATGGTCGAAAAATCGAAGTGCAGATCAGCCGTTTGCGTGGCAAGGTACTCGAGCAAACCGGATCACGTCTGCCACTTCAGCCCATCTATGGCAAGGGCTACGTTTTTACCGATCACGCAGAATTAATCTGAATCAATCCGCGCTGAGGATTCGCAAGCATTTGCTACTTTCTTGCGACTCGGCAAAAATGCCTTTTCATAACTGGTGGTGCTTTCGCACCTGAGACCAGTGTCTGACGATCACAACTGCAAAATCCACTTTAGATCCAACAAGGTCTCGACCTACCAGTCCCCAATGCAAAAAACCTTTGACAGTGCCCAAATCGGACGCGAAGAGGCGTAAAAAAACCACCCGAAGGTGGTTTTTTCTGAGCAGGAAGAAGATTACTTCTTGGCTGGCTCGGAAGCAGCATCAGCTGGTGCAGCAGCTGCAGGAGCCGAAGCGTCCATTGCTGGAGCAGATGCTGGAGCAGCAGCTGGAGCAGGTGCAGCAACGGGTGCTGGAGCTGCTGCGGGCGCAGGAGCTTCTTCTTTTTTACCGCAAGCAGCCAAGGCAGCGGCAGCGATAACGGCTGCCAAGACGAGTGATTTGTTCATTTTTAAAAACTAGAGTGAGTTAACGAAACAATTTTTGGAAATTGTCAAAGCAGCGCGCCGCCCAGACTCAGACAAAAAGCATTCGATCTCTTTTTGCCTAACCCCCGAGTATACAGGCTTTTTACTTGTATACGCGGGAAAACCCTTTGCCTGCCGCCTACAAACCCAGGGTTGTGGCAGGAAACCCGGGCGAACTTTGACGATGACACTCGTCAAGCACTTCTTTGAGGTTCACACGTTGCTTAGTATCCAAACCCGCAATTCCGGTGCAACGCACCGGATCCAACCGGCGCAGAGCCCAATGCGGACTCCACAGCGCGCTGGGCATTTCGCTGGCATCCACCGCCTTGCAAACCCTGCATTCCAAGATGTGGTCCCAGGTTTTCCGCCATGCGACAAAGCGCGGTTTACTCTGCAACACGCTGTCAAAGCGGTGCGCCAAAATCAGCAAGTGACGTCCTTTTCCAGCCCACGCCTGCAGCGACTCGATAACAGCCCGCTCACCCAACGGCCAATCTTCAAAACTTGCATCACTCCAGACCATCGCCGACCAACCTTCCCGGGCCGCCGCAGCAAGTGCGTCACGTATGGCGTTGCCAAACTCTGTGGGTCCCGAAAAAGCACCACCCGCTGGTCTTTCTACCCTTTCAAGCTCCGCCATACATCCACCCCGCTGCGCACCATTCTTCTACCAATGAACGGGCTGGGCCACTCAGGCGCTTCACATCCATGGCATCCAATTGCCGCTGATCGGCCAGGCGACGCATCAGTTGCGCGTCTCGCCCCGATGCCAAAAAGCTTTCGCCGTTCACAAAAACATGGTGCATGTCGTACATCATCCGGGTGCGCCGGTCCAATGTCAATGCGCTATCCAGCGGCTCAAGGGGTCCGGCTTCAAAGCTGACATGCCCTTTCGGTTCAGTGAAATACTCCCCCAGAACGCGCCGCATTGCCAGTGGGTCTCGCAGGGCGTCGGCCAGCGCCAGACTGGCAAAGTCAACCAATGCATCGGGAATTTCCCCACAAGCCTGAACCGCTGCCTGTTTGGGATCACGGTACAACGTGCAACCCACAGCGTCCTGGGCATCCTCAGCCAGGCGCTGCAACAGTTCAGTCGCCATTTCACCCCGAGTGGGAGATCGAAAACCTATGGAATAGGTCATACACTCCCCCACCGCGATGCCGTCATGCGCATAGCGGGGCGGAAGGTACAGCATGTCGCCCGGATCGAGGACAAACTCCATTTCTGGCTCAAAATTCGCCAGAATCTTGAGCGGCATGCCCGGTTGCAGACTCAA